>JADGED010000208.1 GCA_016744555.1 Desulfuromonadaceae bacterium | reverse complement strand
GGTCTGGAAGGAGACTTCCATCGGCTGCAGTTCACCCCTGATCTATTGCCTGCCGATCTCACGGGCACCGAGATATACCGCCCCCAGGATGGCAGCTTCCAGTTCCAGCAGGGGCCGCTGTTTCATAACCTGTTGCTGGCTGACGAGATCAACCGTGCCCCCGCCAAGGTGCAATCGGCACTGCTGGAGGCGATGGCTGAGCGGCAGATAACCGTTGGGCAAACTACTTATAAGTTGCAGGATCCATTTTTGGTAATGGCGACCCAAAACCCAATTGAGCAAGAGGGAACCTATCCGTTGCCAGAGGCGCAATTGGATCGCTTTCTCCTTCACGTTGCTATTAGTTACCCCGCAGAAGATGCGGAACGTGAGATTCTCCACCTTTCCCGGCGTGAGGCATCCACCGTAGAGCAAGCAGCATCGGTGGAGTCAACCGTAACACCGATTAGTTCGGCGCAACTAAAATTAGCGCGGGAGGCGGTGTTAGATATTTATATGGCTGATAGTTTAGAGGATTACCTCCTGCAGATTATTTTGGCTACTAGGCAACCGCAGCGGTATGGTGACGATCTTGCTGGCTGGATTCAATATGGTGGTAGCCCCAGAGCAACTATCGCTCTCGATCGCTGTGCTCGTAGCCGAGCATGGCTCCAAGGACGAGATTATGTCTCTCCAGAAGATATTAAGAATGTGGCTTTCGACGTATTGCGCCACCGGATTCTTCTCACCTATGAGGCTGAAGCCGAAGGGATCACCGTCGACCGTTTGATTAACGAACTGCTGCAACGGATTCCGATTCCCTAGTTTTTGTGAGTGTGACTCATCAATTTAACCCTTCTTCTATGGGGAGAAGGTGACCGAAGGTCGGATGAGGGGGATTTTCAGGCTATTTAGTCCTTAATTCCACCACACCCTAGCCCTCTCCCTTGGGAGAAGGGAATGTAAATTGGCTGAAGATTAATGCTAATCAGGTTATATAATGACTCCTCTTGTAAACCAAAAACCTAAAACAGCAACCTCTGCGGTGCGAATTGATCTAGCTTCCCTGATGGCATTGCGGCAACAAAAAGGGAAAGTGAAACCGCCTAGTAGCCGCATTCTTGCCGCTCAAGATGGTGGTTACCGTTCTAATTTTCGTGGTCGTGGGATGGAATTTGCTGAGGTGCGGAGTTATCAACCTGGCGACGATGTTAGAACCATCGATTGGCGGGTCACTGCACGAACAGGCAAACCACATACGAAACTGTTTCAAGAAGAGCGTGAACGTCCAGTTTTGGTGGCGATTGATTATCGTCGGCCGATGTTTTTTGCTACTCGTGGCAATTTTAAAGCGGTACAAGCGTCGCAGCTAGCGGCCTTGATAGGTTGGCAAGCATTGCAACAGGGTGACCGTTTAGGAGCATTTATCTTTTCGGAAGAGCGTCACGTTGAGTTGCGCCCACAATCTGGTAAGCGGGGGGTGTTAAACCTCTTGCGGCAAATGGTTAGCGATCCCGTGTGGCAGCGACCAGCACAGCAGCCGTTTGAACCTCAGCAGCGCCTCTATCAAACTTTAACCAGATTACGTCGAGTTGTTCGTCCCGGAAGTCTGGTAACTTTGATCAGCGATTTTGCTCAATGGGATGATGCGGTGGAAAAGCAGTTATCGCTCCTTAAGCGCCACAACGACCTAAATTTAATCTTTTGTTATGACCACCTTGAAGCACAATTGCCCCCAGCGGGGAGCTACCCGGTTTCCGACGGTCGGCAACCGTTTAACTTTGATACAACGTCCACCTCGGCACGGCAACAGTATGCAGATCAATTTTTAGCACACCGGCAACGAGTCGAGCAGTTTTGCTTGTGTAATGGAGCAAAATTTAATCTTTGTGCTACTACAGACGCTACACGGTACAGTTTTCATATTTTGGAAAAGCGTAAAAAATGAACACTATGCCCAACCAACAAGGACATGCTTTGCAGTTACGTGATATTCATTTGCCAGAACCAGTGTCATGGTGGCCAGTGGCTCCGGGGTGGTGGATGGTATTGGCTGTTACCGTTTTACTCTTAGCAATAGTGATTTTTTGTGTTCGTCGCTATCAACAACGTCGCTATCGACGTATCGGTTTACAGCAATTGTCTCTGCTTGAAGGTGACGTGAATCTGCAGCAAGATCAACGACAATTGATCCAACAATTGTCACAATTATTGCGTCATTTGGCTGTTCTCCATTATGGGCAATCATGCGCCGGCTTAGCGGGTGAGGCTTGGCTTACTTTTCTAGACCAGCCGTTTCAGAAAAAAACAGCACCAGAGAATAAACCTTTTAGTGTTGGTGTCGGGCAATGTCTTGGCTCTGGACCATATCAGAAAATTATTGCAGAAATTGATGTTGCTGCTCTGTTTCCTCTTTGTCGAATGTGGATTAAAAAATTGCCGCTAGCGGCAAAACAGCGGGGGGCAAAATGATTCAATTTGCTTGGCCGTGGGCATTTCTGCTGCTACCGCTACCTTATTTGATTTACCGTTTATTTCCCAAAGCTGAGCAATTGGAAGATTCTGCCCTCTGGGTGCCATCGCTACAGCCATTTGCCATCGCTAAAACTGGGAGCGCTGCGCCACCGAAAAAACGTTGGCAGTTGTTTATTGTGATTTTATGTTGGGTTTTATTGATCACATCGTCAGCTCGCCCGCAATGGCTAGGGCAACCAGTGGAGCTACCAATAAGCGGTCGGGATTTAATGTTGGCGGTGGACTTGTCTGGCAGTATGCAGGTGGAAGACTTCGAGATTGCCGGTGACAATGTAGATCGACTTACCGCATTGAAGGCGGTGGCAACAACTTTTATTGAACGGCGCCAAGGGGACCGCCTCGGTCTGATTTTGTTCGGCGATAAACCCTATATTCAAGTGCCGCTGACCTTTGATCACGTTACTGTGGTGCAACTACTTGATGAGGCAGTAATTGGCTTGGCCGGCAAAGCAACCGCTATTGGTGATGCGATTGGTTTGGCAATTAAACGCCTTAAAAAACAGCCAGACAATCAAAAGGTATTGATTCTCCTTACCGACGGTGCCAATACCGCTGGCGCAATTACCCCGGAAAAAGCTGCCGATTTGGCCAAGCAGGTTGGGCTTAAAATTTATACGATAGGCATCGGGTCTGATTCGTTGGAAGTGGGTTCGTTTATCTTTAAGCGTACCGTTAACCCCTCTGCCGACCTTGATGAAACCATGCTTAAATATTTAGCGCAAACTACCGGTGGGCAATATTTTCGTGCCCACGATACCAAAGAATTGGTGCAAATCTATCGCCAACTTGATGACATGGAGCCGGTGGAAAAAGAGAAAAAAGTGTATCGCCCCATCAGCCCCCTCTACTTTTGGCCCCTGGGTTTGGCATTAATTATAAGTTGTGGATTATTTGTAAGTAGAATAGTGCGGAGGTGGTGATGACAGAGCAATTGCTGACCATCTATGACAATTTCCATTTTTTGCGTCCCCACTGGTTGTGGTTGTTACCATTGTTAGTGTTTGTATTGTTGTGGTGGAAAAAACGAGCGGCTGGGGAATCGAATTGGCAAAATTTATGTGATGCACAATTGTTGCCCCATATTCTTATCGGCAATCAAAGTGGTAAGGCTGTAGAACAAGATAAGTCACAGGTATGGTTGCGTGGGGTGCTATTTACTGTTGGCCTACTCGCAATTATTGCCATGGCAGGCCCAAGTTGGCAACGGCAGGAGCAACCACTATTTAAGCAACAATCGGCGTTGGTCATTTTGCTTGATCTGTCCCAATCGATGTTGGCCACCGATCTAAAACCTAGCCGTATGGTGCAAGCC
>JADGED010000207.1:3553-3828 GCA_016744555.1 Desulfuromonadaceae bacterium | reverse complement strand
AGCTAGGTACCACGGCAGAGAACCTTCTAGCTTCTGCTAATGGCGAAGAAGAGGAGTACTCTGAACTGTACCCGGCATTTGCTGCTGTTGCTCGCCAAGAAGGTTTTGAAGAGATTGCTGCTGCATGGGATGCAATCAGTGTTGCTGAAAAGCAGCATGAGAAGCGCTATCGTGATCTTCTCGCTAACCTTGAAAGTGGTGAGGTTTTTAAACGCAAAAAAGCGGTAACTTGGCGCTGCCGTAATTGTGGTTATCTTCACACTGCGGAAGAAGCT
>JADGED010000207.1:0-3543 GCA_016744555.1 Desulfuromonadaceae bacterium | reverse complement strand
GCCTGTATCCATCCCCAGGCACACTTTGAACTGCTGGGTGAAAACTGGTAGATCACTGGTTAATTTAAAGTCTGTTTAAACGTAGAAAAGCTCTCCATTGTCATTTGCATGGAGGGCTTTTTTAGTGTTCACGATTGTGCTAGTATCTGCCCGATAATTAATATTTAGGTACGCTAAGGGGTGTCGCTAGAGCTCTTTATTTCTGTGCCTTTTATCAAATCAAATAAAGAGGAAAATATGCCAATTTATAGATCAGCTCAATCGGTACAGGGTAAAAATATGGCTGGCGCGCGTGCCTTATGGCAGGCTACCGGAGTAAAGCCAAAAGATTTTGGCAAACCTATTATTGCGGTAGTAAATTCTTTTACTCAATTTGTCCCCGGTCATGTCCACCTTAAAGATCTAGGGCAGATGGTTGTGGCAGAAATTGAAGCTCATGGTGGCATCGCCAAAGAGTTTAACACTATGGCTATTTGTGATGGCATTGCCATGGGGCATCAAGGGATGCTTTATAGCCTTCCATCGCGAGAATTGATTGCTGATACTGTAGAGTATATGGCTAATGCCCATTGTGTTGATGCTCTGGTTTGTATCTCCAATTGCGATAAGGTTACTCCGGGGATGCTTATGGCTTCGATGCGTCTAAATATTCCGACGGTATTTGTAACCGGTGGACCAATGGAAGCTGGTCATGCCACGGTGCAGGGTAAGGAAGTTGCGCTAGACTTGGTTGACGCGATGGTGGCTGCAGCAGACCCAGATGTTAGTGACGCAGAGGTTGAAGTTTATGAACGCAGTTCGTGCCCAACCTGCGGCTCTTGTTCGGGGATGTTTACCGCTAACTCAATGAATTGTTTGACCGAAGCGTTAGGGATGAGTTTGCCCGGCAATGGTAGTATTGTTGCTACCCATGCCGATCGGAAACAGTTGTTTTTGGATGCTGCAAAACTGATCATGGATCTGACCAAGCGTTGGTACGAGAACAATGATGAAAAAGCGCTTCCACGCTCAATCGCATGTTCTGGTGCCTATGAAAATGCTATGCGACTAGATATTGCTATGGGTGGATCAACCAATACTATCCTCCATTTATTGGCCGTTGCCCGTGAGGGCGAAGTCGATTTTACTATGGATGATATCAATCGCCTATCTTTACAAACGCCAAATCTTTGTAAGGTAGCTCCGGCGGTGCAGCACTATCATATGGAGGACGTCCATCATGCTGGGGGTATTTTTGCAATTTTGGGCGAGTTGGATCGAGCCGGATTACTTAATGATGATGTTCCTACTGTCCATAGCCAAACTATGGGTGAAGCACTGGAGAAATGGGACGTTGTGCGGACACAGGACGGTTCGGTACAGCAATTTTATTGTGCCGCCCCTGGCGGGGTGCGTTGTCTTGAGCCATTTGCGCAGGACAATCGATATCCTACTTTAGATTTAGATCGCCAGGCAGGTTGTATCCGTTCTGCAAAGCATGCTTACAGTCAGGATGGTGGTTTAGCTGTTTTGTACGGCAACTTAGCTGTAGATGGTTGTATCGTTAAAACTGCTGGGGTTGATGAGTCAAATCTTACCTTTACTGGTCCTGCTCGTATTTACGAGAGTCAAGAAGATGCGATTGATGGCATTCTTGGCGATAAAGTACAAGCAGGTGATGTCGTCGTTATCCGTTACGAAGGGCCAAAAGGGGGGCCTGGAATGCAGGAGATGCTTTATCCCACCAGTTATTTGAAGTCTAAAGGGTTAGGGAAAGCTTGTGCGTTGATCACCGATGGAAGGTTTTCGGGTGGAACTTCTGGTTTGTCAATTGGTCATGTGTCGCCAGAAGCTGCTGAAGGTGGTGACATTGCCCTGTTACGTGAAGGCGATATTGTTGATATTGATATTCCTAGTCGTAAAATCAATATGCAGGTCGATGCCGAGGTTTTACTTAAGCGGCGGGTTGAAATGGATGCAAAGGGTAAGGAAGGTTGGCAGCCAGCTAAGCGGCAGCGGCAAGTTAGCCGAGCTTTGCAAGCATATGCAGCAACTACAACCAGTGCCGCGCGCGGTGCGGTACGCGATTTGGAACAACTAAAGTAGGGCAGTAAGCATTTAACCTGAACTTTTGATCTTGAAATAGAAAGAGCCGAAGTATAACTACTTCGGCTCTTTTGCGTACTGTTTGTGAGTTGAACGCTTATTTTGCGTTGGTGGTTTCGACCCTATTTTTCTCAATAAGGAGAAGCAATTCTTTAACTGGGCGGTAACCATTGACCAATTGTCCGTTAGGAAGTACCAGCGTTGGGGTGCTGTTAATGCCAAGCTTACGGGCAAGCTTAAGGTTTGTATCGATTGCACCGGTTTCGCAGCTGGAGGCTGGCAATGGTTTTCCAGCAAATGCCATTTCTAGTTGTTCCATCGATTTATTGCAGAGGATAGTTTGTGAAATTTCTTTGGAACTAGCTTTAAATGGAATTAGCTTGATATTGAAAGCAAGGTCCGGGTTGGCTGCAACTGCTTCGTGGAGAATCTGATGCATTTTGGTACAGTATGGGCAATGTGGATCGGTAAACACAAACATCTGTTGCTTGGAATTCGGGTCGCCTAAAGTTAGACCTTCGTCAATAGTAATTTCACTGACATTGATTGGGTTGAGCTTTTGATAATAAGTTTCTGTTAAATTAGTACGGTCTTTGATTCGGATCAAAGTTCCACTGAACAGATATGAACCACTTGCATCAAGGAAAATTGGTACAATTTTCCCCTCCATTTGCATAGCTACCATATAAAAACCGGGAATTTCAGTTGGACTGACAGAGACGACCTCGCCACGAATCCCTTGTAATGCTTTGACGGCCATCTCCTTGGTTAGTGTAGGAGCAGTTGCTTTGTCGCTAGCAATGGTTACAGCTGGTAGCGCTAAAATTAAGGTGAAAATGATCAAGATGAAAAAACGCTGCACGTAAAACCTCCTCGTTTGTTGGTTGATTAGTTTATGCGTCAAAGACTATCACATCACTGTTAGATTCTCTAGCTGCTTAATAAAAAGTGCTACGGTTAGAAATGGTTTGACAAAAAATGCCGCCCTTCCTATATTTTACCGCCCCTTATTAGAATTATGGGGAGAAGTTATTTGAATTAGTATTTTAGTTTCAATACTGTTCATGAGATGTAACTGAATAAATTAAATTTAAATTTTTATCTAATGCGGGAGAGAGAATTATGGCTTCAAGTTTTAAAGTTGCAGTTTTGCCTGGTGATGGAATCGGTACCGAAGTTATGGCCGAAGCGCTTAAGGTGCTTGATGCCGTAGAAAAGAAATATGATGTCTCTTTTGAGCGCACCTTTGCCAATGTTGGTGGTATCGGTATAGATGAAGAGGGTAAAGCGTTACCCGAGACAACGGTTGAAATTTGTAAAGCTTCAGACGCCATTTTGTTTGGTAGTGTTGGTGGCCCTAAATGGGAAAGCTTGCCCCCTGATGAGCAACCTGAGCGCGGCGCACTATTGCCATTGCGTAAAATTTTCAACCTGTTCTGTAATTTGCGCCCTGCAATT
>JADGED010000206.1 GCA_016744555.1 Desulfuromonadaceae bacterium | reverse complement strand
GATGTAAGGGATGGTTTCCCGTTAGACGTAACAAGGTCTGGATGGGTCATTAATGCTACAAGTAGTGCCGGTGGTTATTTAACTCCTGAAGGCGACTCTTCTGTCCTTTATGGTGGATCTCAAAGCTATGAATTGACGGCAATGGCTGGATACTACATAAACGATTTATTGGTTGATAATGTTTCTGTGGGCTTAGTAGAAGATTATCAGTTCGAAAATATTGGCTCCCACCATACTATTACCGCAGTATTCTCTTTGATCCCTAGCGGTCTCAGCTACGACCCTGTCTCTACTGGACTTATTGGAATCGAGCGGGTTGATGGTGGTGATGATAGCAACAATTTGGTTGACAGTCACCCTAAACTGGATCTCGATTATCGTTTCCGGATCACTTTGCGTGATTCTGTTGCTGCCGATCAGCGGCAAGTATTTGTCATTAGCGATGGTTACAAATATGCCATGCAGCCAGGTAGTGATACTTTGACTAGCGGTACCGACTATATTTTTGTCACCCGATTCGGTGCAGCATTTGATCATAAATTCCATTTTGTTACTGAGGATCTTTCCGGTAATCAGCTTTGGCGTTACCCTGTTAACGGTGAATTGTCAGGTCCTGAGGTGCGATTGTTGGAAGGTAAAAATATTGTAAGTTTGGCAGCAGCTATTGATGCGTATGGGTTAAGTGCTGCAGATGTCTTTAATGATGCTGAAGTTTATCGATGGGTGCCTGAAAATGGTGTGGGTGAAAAGTTTAGCTCGATCTCTGGAACCCCAATTGCTTCAGGAGAAGGCTACGTGCTGGAATGTTGTGCTGGGTCAAGGCTTGTCGATTTAAGCCAATACGGTGCAATTGAAGATCCTGTGCATGAGTTTATCGTTAAGCCGGGTTGGAATCTAATTGGCAACCCATACGGCGGTAACATCGCCTTAAGTGATGTAGAAATTCGGATTGGAAATGCATCTCCAATACCATGGCTTGATGCTGCAGCAGCTAATTTTATTGTTGATGCCGTATACTCCTACCTTGGATCTGACTGGGGTGATCAAAATGAGTATGGCAGTGCGGCAGGCGGTAACCCTAGAATTTTAGTGCCATGGATTGGTTATTGGATCTACGTTAATCCAATAGCAGAAGATGTTTCGTTGGTATTCACAAAGCCACTGCAGTAATGGGAGAATGGTTATGAAGAAATTTTTTGCTATATCAATTGTTCTTTTGGTTGCTTTGCCAGTGCTACTACTTTCTGCCTGTGGTGGGGGCGGTGGAGGAGGCGGTGGTGGCGGTGAAACTAGTAGTGCAGGCAGTGGCGATAGTTCTGCTGCGGTTACCACTTTAAATGGTGTGGTGGCCGATGGTTATTTGCGCAATGCTAGAGTATTTCTAGATCGAAATCGTGACAGAGTTTACAATAATGGCGAGCCCACAGTTATGTCAACTCATGGTGGTGCTTACGCTCTAACCGTTAACCCTGGAGAAGGTGAACTTTATCCCGTGGTGGTTGAGGTTATTGCAGGGCAGACGATTGATGAAGATGATGATTTGGAAGTTGCTGATGGTTATTACATGGAGGCCTTGGCAGGACATTGGGGTTTTGTTTCACCATTGACAACAATGGTGGCCTTAGAGGGGGAGAAAAACCCCTCACTTTCGCCACTACGAGTTGAAATAATGGTTCGGGAAAAACTTGGAGTGCCAGATACTGTTTCGTTTTATACCGACTATATTGCTGCTGCGGCAGCTAATGCAGATGGCTTGGGGGATGGTTATCTACGTACTCACAAGATTGCAAAGATTGTTGCCGGACTTATGGGTCGGGTGCAGCCAGTCGTAGCAGGTATTCCTGGGCTAGTAAATCAATCTGCCGCTGCGTTTATTGTTTCTGATCAGGTGCTGCTTCAAAGGGATGAAATTGCAGCAGCATTAAATAGTGGTGCCACAGTTTCTACTGTAATTAACAATATTGCTGCTGGTATGGACATGAGCGGAGTTGATGGCACCTTATTGACACGCTACCTTGAACGTATAGCGGCAAACCATGATATTTGGGATATGGAACCACCGCAACCACAAAGACAATTTCCTGCAGCTGCTGATACCGCTTCTATTGATACTCTCATTAGCGTAACTTTTGATGAGGCGCTTGATGAAAATTTACTCGTTGATGGTATTATCGAAGTGTATGGGCCCAATGGTTTGGTTGCTGGCAACATAAGTTACGATGCTGATAATTTTACTTTAACCTTTGCACCAAACCAAGTGTTGTTTGCTTTTAATGATTACCGTGTGGTTGTTAGTGAAACGCTAACTGATAGCCTTGGTAACCCGTTGGGTGCTGATCTAGAGTGGCCATTTGAGACAAATTTTGGTTTGTTGCCACCGGCTTTGCCAGACTTTATGTGATTTGTTTATGCGACTAAATGTCAAGCTTGCGCAGAAGAACATTATACGTTCTTGCGCAAGCTTGATGGTGTAAATGTTTGATTGTGGTCCGCCCTTTCCGCCGCTACTTCTCTTGATGCAATCCTTGCGTCATTTTTTTATGCTGTGATTTTGTTTATTCCCATTTTTAAAAATGTTTTTTTTATTGTCTGTAAATAATTTAGTGTTGAATGTCTATTGAAGATTGTTGACGGTTGAACTGTGGCAGTGATAAAAATGCCAATTATAATTTAATTATATTTTAAATAAGGTGGTCTTCACTTTATCCCTTTTTCTGCGGAAAATATCATCTATGGAACACTCCAATTTTGTTCATCTTCATTTGCACAGCCAGTACAGTTTATTGGATGGTGCGATAAAGCTCGATGAGTTAGTGGCACGTGCTAAAGAATTTAAAATGCCTGCAGTTGCCGTTACTGATCATGGCAATATGTTTGGCTCGGTTGAGTTTTATTGTAAGGCAATGAAGGCGGGCATAAAGCCGATTGTCGGCTGTGAAGTTTATGTTGCTCCTGGTTCACGATTTACCAAAGGCAATGCGAGGGGGTCGTCAGAGGCATCGTACCACTTAGTTTTACTGTGTATGAATCATACCGGTTATAAAAATATTTGCCATTTGGTCTCTGCTGCATACCGAGAGGGTTTTTATTATAAGCCCCGGATTGATTGGGATCTTCTAGCTCAACATAACGAAGGACTGATCGCACTTTCTGCTTGTCTAGGCGGTGAAGTACCGACCTTGCTTAATCTTAATCAGCCCGAAGAAGCATTGGCTCGAGCTGGGCAGATGGCGCAAATCTTTGATGAGCAGCGTTTTTACTTAGAGTTACAGGAAAACTATTTACCAGAGCAAGCCAAGGCCAATAGCGGCTTGATCTCCATTGCAAATGAACTGGATTTGCCTTTAGTTGCAACCAACGATTGCCACTATTTGTCTCGCAGCGACTCTTTTGCTCACGAAATATTACTCTGCATCCAAACTGGTAAAAATATGGATGATCCGAAGCGGATGCGGTTTCCGAACGATGAGTTTTATTTTAAATCTGCAGAAGAGATGACCAAGTTGTTCCCGCAGCAACCAGAAGCTATTGCTAATACTGTCAAGATTGCTGAACGTTGTAATCTTACTCTTGATTTTGACACTTATCATTTTCCCCAATATGAAAAGCCAGCAGATAAAACCTTAGATGACGCACTTGAAGAGCAGAGCCGTGAAGGTTTAGAGAAACGTCTAGACGAAATTCGCCTGCTACGTGAAATTAGCGAAGAGCAGCTGCAGGGCTATTACGATCGTCTCAATGAAGAGTTGGTCTGTATCAAGCAAATGGGTTTTCCCGGATACTTCTTGATTGTTGCCGACTTTATCAACTGGGGAAAAGATAATGATATTCCCGTTGGGCCTGGGCGGGGGTCAGCTGCTGGCAGTTTGGTCGCTTTTGCTATCCGGATAACAGATATCGATCCGATGCCTTATGATCTGCTGTTTGAGCGATTTTTGAACCC
>JADGED010000205.1 GCA_016744555.1 Desulfuromonadaceae bacterium | reverse complement strand
CGAGACCAGCGATCCCCGGAACTGGAATAGTGTAATCAAGGTCAACACTACCGTTTAATCCGGTGGTATCAATGGTGAAACCCTGCAACTCAATATCCAGACTATCGATCCCTCGATAACCAAAATGGCCGCCGAGTGAAATGGCTAAATGGTTCTGTTGATTAAGGCTAAAAAAACCATTGAGACGATCAAAAATAAAGTTGTCATAGAGGTGCAATTGATGGTCAAAATTCCAATTAATACGCCCATTTTCAAAATGAATATCGGCATAAGCAGCGTCCCCTGTTTCATCAAAAATAGGGGCAAGATCAATAGCACCATCGAGCTCGGTTAGGGCAATGGGTTGGTCAGCAGCAGAATCGATCTGCACCTCTACTACATTCAGAATCAACCGCACCTGATTATTTATAATGTTGAAAATTTTATCTTCGGCACGCAGGGTTGCTTTAACTACACCAACTAACCCGCGATCATTAATCTCTAACCGCTGCAGATCAAGACGCTCAAGACCAATTCCTGCAAGCAGCGGAGTGCGTACAAGTGATTCACCAGTAAGGGTAACTTTATAACTGTCACCCTGTTGCTGTACTTCACCAGACAAGCCCGAGATGATCAGGGAGGAGTCCTCATACTTATAAGTAAATACCTGATCAGTACTAAAGGTATAGAGACCGGTATCACGATAACTAAGATCAATCGGGTCAACTTCCCCCTCAAATAGCTCGCCTAAATATAAAATACCATCAGCTTGCACCATACCGGCAGCGTCATTACTGGCATGGCCATCCATATTGAACAGCTCTACCCAAACATCTCGCTCAGGCCCTCCGAGGTCGAGGATGACAAATTCGGCCTCCGCTCCAGTAAAGTTAAGCTTAAAGTCGATCCCCGTTTTAGAAATTGTAGCCTCTTCCAGATCGACATCGTGGAATTGAATATTATCGAGGTTGTAATCGCTAAAATTAGCAGCAGCATTAAACGTTATAAGGGGATTTTCTAAGTCGCAGGCATCGATTGTTCCAGCTGCTCTAGTAACAACAACAGTGCCGTTTTCATCTACAACTAGATTGTGTCTATTTTGCAGCTCCCAATTGTAGACACAAGGGGGAATTGGTGGCGTGGTTATGCCATCAGGTTTTTCAGGTTTATTATAGCTTGGCAATCTAGGGGAAGAAGGTAAACCCGGAGAGTCTGGGCGGCTCCAACGGCCAAAACCACCATTATTACCTACATCATTAGCACCATTTTGCTCAGTAGGAGATGTTGCTGTAGCGGAGGTAATCCGTACTACTTCGCCATCCATAAGTTCGCCAAAATCTAGGTTGGCATTAAGGTCCCAGAAACCAATATCAATTCCTTCACGGTCAATATTAAGCCCCAAGGTTGGGGGCTGACCATTAAAGTCAAACCGTACCCGTTTTTCTTGCCAAATATCAATTGAACCTAATTCGACCCTGATGTCACCACGGAAACCGGTCATGGAGATAAAACCATTTGACAAGGTTGCTGATTTTATTGATTTAAAGCTATCTGAATAACGACTTAGATCAACACCACACTCCAAATTTAATACTGGAGCTTTTAAATTACCTAAATCTAGACTACCCAAAAGGTTTTCAAAGATAAGATCTGTGCCATTTACTTGATGAATCCCCCTTAAACTCCAGCCATAAAGACTCTCCCCAGTCATTTGTAAACTAGCTCTAGCATCGGCAAACAGATCACCAAAATCGATTTCACCATTAAGCTCTAGAGGGGCAAGAGTTAACCCACCAGCAGTAGCGGCCAACCGGAAACGCGACAATTGATAATCACTAAAGACAATTCTAACATTCTTATCTTGCCAAATATCAATATCGCTTAAACCTACGGCGACAATACCATCAAAGCCGGCGCTGGAAATAGTTCCCCCCTCAAGACCAGCACTGGAGGCATGTTGAAACACGCTGCCATAACCCCTTAAATCAGCCATAGCATTTAAAGTTATAGTTGGGTTGGCAAAATTGGTAAGGTCAATAGAGCCACTTAAGCCACTGAGATAAACATCGGTATTAAGTAGCTGCTTGCGACCAGGGATAAACCAAACATATTCGGCCGGGACTGTGCCAGCACCATTAAGCCCTGCACTAGCACAGGAGCCATAGCGATCTGCGTAGGGGGAGGTACTACTGAGGGTCGCGACACTGTTTTCCAATAGTTGCCCCAGATATAGTTCAGCATGGAGATTGGTCAACCCCATTGAAAAGCCGGCTCTGGTTACCGAGAGGTTAACCACTGGCGCTTCGGTAAAGTGAACCGTAACTTCCTGTTCCTTCCAAACATCAATATCTTCGATATCGACTTGAACTCTGGCACAAAGACCGTTTTTAGAAATTAAGCCATCATCGATTCTAACCCCGTTAATACCACCTAACTGCGCATCAGAATCGCTGAGATCGGCTTCCCCGTTAAAGCTTGACCATGGGTTTTCAAGGTCAGTCAAATCGAGGACACCATGAATATCGCGAACACCTATCTTGCTTCCAGCAGCTAAAGTTTTTAAGCCGCTAATCTGCCATGGATAAATACGCTCTACATCATTAACTGCGCCCCGTAGCGGTACTCTGGCACCATCAAACAACATACCAAAGTTCAGAACGGCCCGATCAAGCCCACTACCAAGATTAAGGCGAATATCGTTGTTAATTACTGCGATGCCGATATTAGGAATAGAATCAAACTCAAGGGTGACATCTGCATCTGCTGAGCCAGCAGCAAACACAACCAGGGGATCTGGAATCGACCCAAGCGAGATATTGCCACTGAAACCAGCGGCGGAAATTTCTGCGCTTAACCTGCCATCTTTCACCCCCGCAGTAATCGGATTGGCGCCATTACTTAGGTCTATTTTTGCTTCTACTGAAATAGTCTTATTACCCAAATCCAAATTGGCTGTCAGACCATCGAGAACCATATCGGTTCCAAGTAGATAACCGTTTGCCCGCCGTGGGAAGCGCAAGCGGTACTGTCGCTCTCCAGCAGAATTATTAAATGTTGCTACCAGCGGATCTATCGCCCCACCGTTGGGATTTTTGGAGACTTGTAGCAAGTCTCCAAAACTAACTTCGGCTTCGAGCTCTCCGTAAGTGAAATCCAACCCATTTTTATCAACCACAAGTCGAATTTCTGGAGTTCCCAAAACTTGGAGCTCGACATCCTTGCCGCTACCACCCCGATCAAGAAGAACTAGTGGCGACAAACCACCATCGGCTTGAATATTCCCATCAAACCCATCTTTTGAAATAACAGCTTCTAAGCGTGCCCCCGTTAAGGTTCTTAAGAACAGGTCACCATATTCTTCGCAATTTAAACTACTAATTATATGGATTTCGCCCTTGGTTAAATCGAGAGTGGCATTGATACCTTCGATAGCAAGATTACTATCAAGAAAATACGCTTTAACCGTATCGGTAAAATTAAGGGCAATTTGTTCGGCCCGATTTGCAAATAGCTGCGCCTCGGCAACTACAGCTTCACCAGCCCGTAGCAATTCTCCAAACTCGACCCGGGCATCCAGACCATCAGTACTTATACGTGGTTCATCATCACGCAAGGCGTAATCGATAACAATCGACCCATTATCCATTACTAGCTGGACATTTTTTTCTTCCCACAGGTCGATGGTTTGGGCCGCTACCGGCAGTTCAAGGTGAATTGCGTCGGACAAAATAAGGCTGTTTGGTGCGAGGGGTAATGTGGGGAAAAACCGAAATGCATTTTTAAAACGGACCGAGCCCTCTAGCGAATTATTGTCACTATTTGCCGATACAACTAACCGCGACAAAACAATATCGACCAAAGAGTTGTGTAACTCTAAAACGTCTTCGTAAACAATGTCCCCAACAGTAATACGGTTACCTGAAACTCTTACATTGCTGAAATTAACATCTATTTCGATCGGCAAACCATAATTTGCCAAAAGGGGGATAACTAGCTTCCC
>JADGED010000204.1 GCA_016744555.1 Desulfuromonadaceae bacterium | reverse complement strand
TAATTAGGCAAAGTCCAGTAAGCTTTTGCTACTGTCTCTCCTCCATCAACTATCGTCATATAGTGGCCAGGAGGTAATTCATAAATATCTTTAAAAGTTGTTTTAGGTGTTATCGTTGTCCAGAAGGTAAAAATTTGATTTAAAGCTTCTGGATCAATAGTACGTTCCACCTCCGAGTCGGCAAAAATTGCTTTAATTTCTGAGGCAAAAATAAACTTGCCATTTTTTTTAGTATAAAAAAGTGGTCGAATACCAACCCGGTCACGAGCAAGAAAAAGTTCTTTTTTTTGTGTATTCCAAATTGCGATTGCAAATTGTCCATTAAAATACTGCAAACAATCGGCACCGTATTCTTGATACATTGCTAAAACAACCTCGGTATCGGAACCTGTGGTAAAGGTATAGCCCTTGCTCTCAAGATCATGCTGCAATTCAAGGTAATTAAAAATTTCACCATTGTAGACAATCCATAAGGATTCGTTTGCGTTACTTAGCGGTTGTGTCCCCCTAGATAAACCAAGAATACTTAACCGTGCGTGCCCAAGGCAAACGTCGTCATCAATGTAAACCCCTGATTCATCTGGGCCACGATGACGAATTTGTGTAATCATCCGTAATACGATATCTTCGGAAGAATCTAGCGTTCTATTAAAATTTAGTATTCCGGCTATTCCACACATAAAATAAGTTTTCTTTAACCCAAAAAACAAATATTAGTCAGACGCGTAATTTATCCACGGAGCACACGCAATGACACAGAAAAACTATTCAATTTCTTAATTTACTTTCCGAGCTCTCAGTGCTTTCCGTGGACTGAAGAAAATATCCCATCAACAATTGGTCCAAAAGAGAAATCATTCAATAATCTCCTGAACCGGAATTCAGTCTTACCAAGATTTAAGTAGTGTCTAAATTTACTTTTTGCACTGGCGTTCTTAAACCGTGGTTGATCTGGGTCAAATTCCCAAGGATGCAAATAAAAAACAAATGGCTGCTGTTCTTTATTATTTATGTGGCTTAATCCCCACTTTGTGGCCATATAAGGCAAAAGCCGGAAATATCCACCGCCAGCAATTGGTAGATTTCTTTGTCCAAACTTGAGAGTGGTAATTGGCAGCTCCTTTATTCCAACCTGATCGGCTAAAATAGAATCACACTCCTGCCATTGATCACCATTTTTAATGGCATAACCTAAAAATCTTGGCCAATCTGGGATACCGTAAAAGTCGTGCTGCATGGGAAAAATACTTGAATCGTACTCAAAACCGGCCTCTATAAGCTCATCAAAAGCCCAACTTGTTTCTCTAGTAATAGAATAGCTAGGGGCACGATACCCGTATACACGATCACCAATCTGATCTTCAAGTATACTTTTCCCCTTACGAATATCTTCACGATAAGTAACACGATCCTGAGTGGCTACTCTTTGATGTAAGTAACCATGGCTGGCGACTTCGTGTCCTAAATCAGCGATCTTTTTAGCAAGTTGAGGGTAGCGTTCAGCGACCCATCCTAGGATAAAAAAAGTAGCTTTGGTATTATATTCTTCTAGGATATTAAGAATTAAGTCGGTATTTTTTTCTACACGGCATACCTTCTCCTCCCAAGTTTTTGGTGGAGAAATTGTTTCAAACGCAGAGACATGGAAATAGTCTTCAACATCAATAGTTAAGTAGTTAGTGATCGACATAAATCCCTTTTAAATCGCAGATGAACACAGATAGATCAAACTAAACCTTAGTTCTTTTGACAGGATTTACAGAATAAGGTCTGATGTTAAATCAAAGCATTTAAATCGTTATTTTGGTTACAATCAAAAGTAAATTCTAAGCATCTGATATTAAACATATCTTATCAGATTTTCATCCCATAAAATTTTTATAACTTAGTCACTCTTTTTTTGATAAAAAACCTGTCCAACTCTCTCAATATGTTGTTTTAAATCAAAATGCTTCAATTGTTCAAAAATTGACAAATCAATCATATACGGAAGTAGCAGTTCGTCAAGATCATCGGCAATCTCAGCACAAAGTTTTTGGTCTAAGTCTGAACCAGTGCGATAGTTGCCTTTTGCCCGTGAACCATACATAATAACTTTATCAACCTGATCATAACTATTAAACACATGGTGAATTTTTTTAACGGTACTGTCATTCAAGCCGAACTTCATAACGTAGTTGATTCCTTAACCAGCAGTTCACTGAATGTTATCTGCATAGCACTAAATGCTGGGTAAAATCTTTCGATGATGTCATCGACAATCACTTCGGCAGTTTCTATATTGTAAGTATGCGAACTAAGGTTGCGAGCCTTGATCATGTCCATCCAAGCTTCACCATCATGTATCAAACCATTCTTAAAAGCTATCCGTGTCGCGTTTTTTGAACCAATCAAACCTACAAAACCTTGTTCTTCAAGAAAATCCTTTAAAACGTTCCAGGATAATTCATGGGTAAACTCAAACCCTTGGATCAATCCCTGCTGTTCAAGTCGAGTCAATGGTCTCTGATTTTTCAATTCAACTGCTTCGGTCAAAGTTTTAAGCGCCCGTAGAAAATTGTCAAATCGTTGGTGCCAACGTATATCTTCATTCATACATTTTCTCCAAAAATCCGTTTAGATCTTTTTTTGCCAAAGATTAACGCCTATAAACACAGATCTTAAACCACAACGCTTTGACAGGGTTTACAGGATAAGGTTTAGCATTAAGTCATTTGTAGGGTTAAAACCAAGAAAACTTCTTAGATTTTGCCCCTAATCAGAACTTATCAGATTTTCATCCTGTCAAAATTGGCCTTAATATTAAAGAGACCAATAAACCAATCCAGCAGCTTCAACTTGATCACGCTTCAACATACTCTTTACATCAACTAAAACACCTTGACCATTGCCATTATTACAAATTTCGGCAAAATCACCTGTAGATAAATCATTAAATGATTTATGGCTAACGGCATAAATAATTGCATCTACTTTGCCAACATTTTCAAGATCGACAAGTTCTAATCCATATTCATGGCGAGCTTCTTCTTCGTTTGCCATAGGGTCATTAATAAGAACCTCAATTTGGTAGTCTTGCAGCTCTGAGATAATATCAACGATCTTGGTATTGCGAATATCTGGTACATCTTCTTTAAAAGTTAAACCTAAGACCAGTACACGTGAACCTTTAATCACCTTACCAGCTTTAATCATCTGCTTAACGGTATTTTCGGCAACATATTTTCCCATACCGTCATTAATTCGACGTCCAGCAAGAATAACTTGAGGTAAATAACCAATTTGTTCTGCCTTGTGAGTCAAGTAATAAGGATCAACACCAATACAGTGGCCGCCTACTAAGCCAGGGGTAAACTTAAGGAAATTCCACTTTGTACCAGCTGCGGCAAGTACGTCTTGGGTGGGAATATCTAATTTGTTAAAGATAAGAGCAAGTTCGTTTATTAAGGCAATATTCAAATCACGCTGCGTGTTTTCAATAACTTTAGCGGCTTCAGCTACCTTAATACTAGAAGCCCTGTGCACCCCTGCAGTTATAACTAATTCATAAACATTGGCAACAGTTTCAAGCGTGTCAGCATCCATCCCTGAGACTACTTTAATAATCTTGTCTACGGTGTGAACTTTATCACCTGGATTGATTCGCTCTGGAGAATAGCCGACCTTAAAATCAATTCCACACTTTAACCCCGACTTCTGCTCCAAAATTGGCACACAGATATCTTCGGTAACCCCAGGGTAAACTGTAGATTCATATACAACAATTGCACCCTTAGTAAGATTTGAACCTATAGTTTCAGATGCTTTTACCATTGGGGTCAGATCTGGATTATTATTTTCATCAATAGGGGTTGGGACAGTAACGATTATAAACTGTGCTTTTTTGATATCGGTAGGGTCGGTAGTATAATCAATAGTAGTATTCTCTAAATCACTGGCCGTCATTTCTCCTGTAGCATCATAACCAGATAAAAGTTGTGCAACTTTCTCTGTATGTATT
>JADGED010000203.1 GCA_016744555.1 Desulfuromonadaceae bacterium | reverse complement strand
AATCACAGCTTCGCCTGCAGCATTGTAGTAAACGTCAATCGCAAACTCATCCCCACCTATGCATTGCTCAATTATAAATGCACTGGCGTTAAAAACTGATTCTGGATACAGGTTTTTGCTTTGCTCTATTTCTGCCGTTATTGCGGCAATGGTTTCACTCCATTCGGCAGCAGTTGTCACTTTGTAAACTCCCATACTCATAAAACCGATGGTTGGTTTAATAATGAAGGGGAAGGGTAGTTGGTCTATTTTTATATCGGCTAGTTCGCTGAGGCTAACTCCCCGAAAGAAAAAATCTGGAAATAGCGGTTGGGTTAATTGCCGAAACTTTAATTTGTCTTTAAATAGATCAATCTTTTCTGGCAGGTCGCTAAAATGTAGGTGCTTTGCGATCCAGCCAATGGCATTTTCAGAAGTGGTGTAGATGGGAAGGTTTCTTGTTTGACGTACCATTTTTATGGCGCTGGTTTCGTCCACCATAGTTGTCCCGTCTGCAAGGCCAAGTTGTGTTGCTTCTTTTGTTGCGACAATTGGAATTTGGTTAAAGTAGACAGTTTTTTTTAAGAAGTCGGATATGTATGGTTTATCAACAAAAAACATTGTGATTATAGCCTTTCGGTTGTGCTAGCCTTGGATAAGGAGATCGATTCGCCCTTGTTAAGTGCTTTAAAAACTATAATTTTATCCCAAAAATGTCTATGCCGATTTGTAGTATTGCGCAATTAGTTGTATCAATGTTTTTCTGTTGTTCGGCTGGAATGAGGTGAAGTGTTTTTTTGCGGTCGCCCTTTAAAATGTGAAGCACATCTCTATTTTGCAGCAAGTGTTCTTGTTTAATGGATATATGATCTTACTAGGTTAATGTTTGATTTGGTTGAATCAACCCTTAAGTTTTCGCTTTAATTCCATTATTTCTTCCTTCTGCTTCAGCATGCACTTATCACAAAAGGTGTGGCTTAATTTTACGCCGGCTGTTTGTTGAAGGTATTCTTCTATCGAAAACCAATCCCCTGTACCGGGCTCTTTTCCGGCGTCATCCCTTATGCTTTTGCATACACAACATATGGGAAGAAAGTTTTCATGGACTTTTATTTTTTTTTGTAACTCTTGTTGTTCCAGGCAGTTGCTAATTGTGAGCATAAGTTGATCATTATTATATGGTTTTAAAATGTAATCGGCAGTTCCAAGTTGTAAAGCTTCAATTGCTGACTTTAGTTCACCGTACCCGGTCATAATGATAACCGGTAAGGTAGGGGTTGTTTCTTTGACTGTTTTGATCAATTCAAGACCACTGATATTGTCCATAATGAGATCGGTAATGAGAAGGTCGTAGTTGTCACAATCAAGTTCAAGTAAAGCATCTCTACCATTGCTTGCTGTATGAGTTTCATATCCGGCATGATTAAGGTTCGCTTGCATGCTTTCCCTTATCAACGCCTCATCATCAACAACAAGAATTTTTATTGTCATCTATCGGCCTCATTTTAATGGGAGGGTCAGGGTGAAAGTTGTCCCGTTCCCTAGTTCACTGTTAACTTCAATTTTTCCGTTATGATTCTTGATGATGCCATAGGAAACCGATAGCCCGAGACCTGTCCCTTTGACTGCTTTGGTGGTGTAAAATGGTTCAAAAATTTGCTCCAGACTTGCGGGATCGATCCCTTCTCCAGTGTCAGATATGGAGATAGTGATTTTATTTTTACCCGAAGAAGCCGCAGCTATTGTAATTGTGCCGCAGTCGCCAAGAGCATCGCTGGCATTGTCAATAAGGTTGATTAGCACTTGTTTTATTTGATCTGGAACGACCCAGATTTCCGGAAGGTTCTGCGGGATTGCCTTTATTATGGTAGCTTTTTTGTTTTCCAACGCATTTTTAGAAAAAAATAGAATAGCATCAATGACCTTGGGTATGTTTACCATACATTTTATGCCAGTAGATGGTTTGTTAAATTGTTGCAGGTTGGCAATTAGTCTTTTCATTCGGTCACATTCATGTAAGGCCAGCTTCGAAATCATTTGATCGTTTTCATTTAGCTTGGCACGCATGCTGATCCCATCAATTGCGTTTATTACGCCACAAAGCGGATTATTGAATTCATGAGCGATGGAAGCAGAAAAACGACCCACGGCAGCGAGCTTTTCTACATGGAGTAATTGCTCATGTAATTTTTTTAGCTCTTCGGTTCGCTCTATAACCCGTTGTTCAAGTTCGTCGTAATTTTTTTGTAACGCCTCTTTTGCTTGTTTGTGTTCGGTAACGTCACGAAGTATTTCTAGTTTTAATGTTGACCCATCAAAATCTTTCAATGGGGAACCTATAAGGTCATATGCCTTTTGTTTTTTTTCCGAAAACCATTCCCTGCGAATGGTTTTGCCGGCAAGAACTTCTTCGATTTTGCACCAGGGGCAGATCTCCTTGCTGTGGTGAAAATATTCATAACACTTTTGCCCCTTATAGCAGCCAAGCTCTTTTTGCAGTATAGGGTTCACATATCGAATGTCAAAGTCCTGAGTGACTATATAAACGCCATCCAACATGGAATTAAAAATGTTATTTAGGTTATCTATTTCAATTTTGAGAGCATATTCTGCTAGTTTACGTTTGGTAATGTCTTGATGTGTACCAAGCATTAGTAATGGTTTGCCATCTCCAGCCCAGCTAGATACTTTGCCACGGTCTAAAATCCAAACCCACTTGCCATTTTTGTGGCGCATTCGTACTTCACATTCATAGTAATCTAGTTCTCCGCTAATGTGTTTTTCCAGCAATGCCGCTGAAGTAATAAGGTCTTCCGGGTGGGCCAGGTTTGTCCAAGTATTAATAGTGGTAGGCGTTAACTCTTCGATAGAA
Source organism: Desulfuromonadaceae bacterium (assembly GCA_016744555.1). Lineage (GTDB taxonomy): Bacteria > Desulfobacterota > Desulfuromonadia > Desulfuromonadales > Geopsychrobacteraceae > Desulfuromusa. Next base: position 1,166 of record JADGED010000203.1, on the reverse strand, counting down.
TAACCAATAATTTCTGCCCAGCGTTCATTGAAAATGGTGTTTCCAGATTTGATATTCCACTCCCAAACCCCAATATTGGTTACTTCAAGTATAGATGAAAGTTTCTCTATCTCTTTCAGTTGTTTCGATTTAACCATTGCAGTTCCAGCCAGTTTGGCGTGTTGAAGTGTTATTGGATGGCAGTTGTTAGGCCATGTCAATAAAAAGAAATAATACTTTGTCTTTTGTGGGTAAAGTTTCTTTCATTGGTTATGGTTATCGAAGGTTTGTATATAAACGTGAGTAAGTGAAACAGTACCAAAGTTAAGACTTAAAAGTAAAAATATTTTAAATCAAAACGGTACTTTGATCCAATTAACTATGTCATAAGGTGACTGACTCAAGCTAGCTATCTGGTGCCATTATTGATTTGCTAACATCGTCTAAATATCCAAAATTGTTGAATTATTAGATGCTGTCTGTTTAAAAAATGATATGTGCTTGTATTGTTTTGACTCGCGTTACTAGGTAAAAAACATACCTATTTTATGCCAGATAAAATAATATTGCCAATTTTTAAGAAGATGTTAATAGTGATGAATATAACATTGTTTTTCAACCTTCTTATTTAGTTGCGTCTGGGTAAAGTGTTGTTTGCTCTAGCAAAGTAGTATCCAATCGCTACTTTAATTGTCACGATAAAGCTAATACATATGAATAGGTAAGGGATGTATATGTTCGATAATTTAAAAATTGGCAAAAAAATGGTGCTGCTGTCAGGAACTATTCTTTCTTTGCTGTTAGTTGTTTTGCTCGTAGGTATGTATGGACTTTTGAACACAGTTAAAAGTGGGCAAATGGTCTCCGAAGGTGATCAGCTCAATACCGAATTTGCACAATTAGAAATAGACCATCTTAATTGGGCAAATCATGTGGCAAAATTTCTTCGTGATGACACCATCAACGAGCTTGAAGTTGAAATGGATCACCGTAAATGTGGTTTTGGTAAGTGGTACTATGGTGAAGGCCGTCAACATGCAGAACAGATGATTCCAGAAATTCGTAGCGCTTAGAAGGCGATAGAAGAGCCACATATAAAACTCCATGCCTCGGCCAAAAAAATTAAAGCGGCACAAACTGTTGCTGACCCAGATCAGCACAAAATAATTTAAAAAAAAGAATTAGAT
>JADGED010000202.1:2137-4027 GCA_016744555.1 Desulfuromonadaceae bacterium | reverse complement strand
ACAATAGGACTCTATCATCAACCGTATTTTTTTCTATCAATAAACACGCGTCTTTAACTTTTGGGCAAGTAGCATCAATAACGTCGATACCGCGTTGCGAAAGGGAAAACTGCACCTGTTTAGTGATTCCGTGAGCACGGATAACGACAATTGATCCCGACGGAATATCTTCGGGGCTATCAGCAGTTATTACCCCTTTGTCGGCATACTCAGCAACAACCTGAGGGTTATGAATAATTGATCCAAGAATATATATATCGCCAGGAATAATCTTATGGGCAATTACATCGTCAAGCTTTCGTAAAGCCAGACTTACCCCCATACAAAAACCAGCACTTTTAGCTCGAACAAACTCCATCAACAACCCCAATAATTAATAATTATGATACTGATTTGCAAACTTGATATTTTGTCATTTTAGCGATACATAAATCAAGTTTTTTTAGGCTGTAACGACAGGGAATGTACAATAAAAAAAGGCCAGATCATTTAATGATCTGGCCTTTGAATTTTAAATGGAGCGGGAAACGAGATTCGAACTCGCGACGTCAACCTTGGCAAGGTTGCACTCTACCACTGAGTTATTCCCGCTCAAATTTGCTTCGTTGCCCGAAGCGGATGTATGTATAGCAAAACGATTCATCGAGTGTCAATATTTTATTTAGCAAAAATTTTGAAAAACTTCACAAAATAATCTACACCCGACCAAATAGTTAAAATAAGAGAGATATAAAAGAGGAAAATACCGGCATTATGTAGCGATGGATAGAGAAAATCATACTCAATTCCAAAGAACCAATGGTACTTATAATGCAATAACAAGCCAATAATAGCTGTCATCTGAAAAATTGTTTTATACTTACCTAGATCACTTGCAGCAATCACGATTCCTTCTGCAGAAGCAATTGAACGAATTCCTGAAACAATAAGTTCTCGAGACAATATAACCAAAACAGCCCAGGCTGGTACTCGGTCTAAAGGGATCAACATAATCAATGCTGCCATAACAATCAGTTTGTCAGCTAAAGGATCGAGGAATTTACCTAAAACGGTAACTATTCCCCATTTTCTGGCAAGGTAACCGTCGAGCCAATCGGTAATTGACGCAGCAGAAAACACTGCGGCAGCCCAAAAGCAATTTTCTTTTGATTCAAATGCTAACAATATGACAACAACGGGAACAGCAGCAATTCTCGACAAGGTCAAAATATTTGGTAAATTTAGCAATTTAGATTTATCAGCCATTAAAAAAACCTTTTAAAATCGAGCGTCACAAGAAAGTTCATTAGACAATGTATAATTTTTTAGCATATTTATCGTATCAGGTCACTGATTACGAGAATAATAATTAAAATAGTGCTTAACCAATTTTACATAATTCTCAGTTTCATCATAAGGTGGAATCCCTCCGTATTTACGTACTGCTCCAGGTCCAGCATTATAGGCAGCTAAAGCATAGTCAAGGTTGAGGTCAAAAGTATCCAACATTTTACGTAGATATCGTGATCCACCATAGATTGAATCAGAGGGGCTAAAAGGGTTGGAAACCCCTACTTCTTTTGCTGTTTCAGGCATTAACTGCATTAACCCTTGAGCTCCCTTAGATGAAACCACCTTAGGATCAAAATTACTCTCAACCTTAATAACTGCCTTCAATAATGATCTATTGAGGTTAAACTTATCAGCGTAATGATTAATCAATGTGTCAATACGATAAGTATTGCCTTCACCACGATAAAAACGAAATTTTGTACTTTGTGGAATATTAGTAAAGTGAACCATGCCATGCTCATCTACATATCTATAGATAGCGGAGTTTCCGGTAGCAGCTCCCCCTACAATTAAGGTAAATAGTAGTAATATTCCAAAAGTATATTTCATAAACATGAG
>JADGED010000202.1:906-2127 GCA_016744555.1 Desulfuromonadaceae bacterium | reverse complement strand
GAGTTTCCGGTAGCAGCTCCCCCTACAATTAAGGTAAATAGTAGTAATATTCCAAAAGTATATTTCATAAACATGAGCATTCTATAACCTTTACATAATATCAGTGTCAAGGATGCTAACTTAATGTATGAGACTTGACAACACAGATAGTGAGATTAATAATGCGATCTCACATTTAATCTACGGGTGGTAATACAATGAAAACAATAACTGATTTTCTCGTTATCGGTACCGGTATTGCTGGTCTCTCCTACGCACTTAAGGTTGCAGATCAAGGCACTGTATCTTTAGTAACAAAAGACGATATCGATGTAAGTGCAACACAACTTGCTCAAGGTGGGATAGCTTCTGTCTTTTCTGATGAGGACAGTTTTTCATCACATGCCGAAGATACCATGGTTGCAGGTGCCCACCTTTCTAATCCTGATATTGTTGATTTAGTGGTTAAATCAGGGCCTGCAGCAATAAATGACCTGATTGATTGGGGGGTCAATTTTAGTCGTAACGACAAAGATGATTACGATCTTACTAGGGAGGGTGGGCACAGTTTCCGCCGCATTCTTCATGCCAAGGATGCAACTGGCAAAGAGATTGAACGAGCATTAGTTGAAGCAGTACAAAATCACCCCAACATTACAATTTATCAGCATCATATTGCTGTCGATTTAATTACCAGCAACAAAGTTTCCCGTAAAAAAGATAGCCACAACCGCTGTATTGGTGCCTATGTCTTTAATAAAAAGAAGCAAAAAGTTACCACCTTTGGTGCAGACTTTACTGTATTAGCAACAGGTGGAGTTGGAAAGGTTTACTTTTATACCTGCAACCCAGATATTGCAACTGGCGATGGTGTTGCGATTGGTTGGCGTGCTGGCGCCGACGTTGCCAATATGGAGTTTATGCAGTTTCACCCCACTACCCTATACCACCCAAATGCAAAATCATTTTTAATATCAGAGGCGGTACGCGGTGAAGGTGGTATTTTAAAACGTAAAGATGGTTACGCTTTTATGCCCGACTACCACCAACTAAAAGATCTTGCGCCACGTGATATTGTTGCCCGGGCGATAGATAATGAAATGAAGAAATCTGGAGAAGGATGTGTGTTTCTTGACATCACCCATAAGGGCGAAGAGTTTATCATGCACCACTTCCCAATGATTTATGAGACGTGCCTTGGGTTTGGCATTGATATGACCAAAGAACCAATTCCCGTAGTTC
>JADGED010000202.1:0-896 GCA_016744555.1 Desulfuromonadaceae bacterium | reverse complement strand
TCCTGCTACCCACTACTTATGTGGTGGATTATGTGTTGATGAAAATAGCGAGACAAACATCCGTAATTTATTTGCTATTGGTGAAGTCGCTTGCACCGGACTTCATGGTGCTAACCGCTTAGCTAGCAACAGCTTGCTTGAAGGCGTTGTCTTTGCAAAATTAGCAGCAGAAATTTCTTTGTCTCGGCTTGAGGAACAACACCCACCTAACCCACCAATTCCACAATGGGATTGCGGTAATGCTACCGACAGTGACGAAGAGGTTATTGTTGCCCACAACTGGGATGAAATTCGTCGCTGTATGTGGAATTATGTTGGCATTGTTCGCTCAGATAAACGTTTGGAACGAGCAATGAATCGGATTCTCTTAATCCAAAAAGAGATAGATGAGTATTACTGGAATTTCCTACTAACTTCCGACCTTATTGAACTGCGTAATATCACCACGGTAGCAAGATTAATTGTCGAAAGTGCCCTACTCCGTCATGAGAGTCGTGGTTTACATTTTACTATCGACTATCCAAAGTTAGACGATAAGAATTTCCACCGAGACACCATAATACCTGGCGCTCACCCATAACTTTATTGAGGATAATACGTTGGATATTAATACAATTCGCAAAAAAATAAATCAATTAGACGATGACTTGCTCCAATTGTTTAACCAGCGAGCAGCTTTAGCTCTAGAAATTGGTGAAGAAAAAGGGAAACTCGGCTTACCAATTTATGACCCCAGTAGAGAAAAACTTATCTTTGCGCGAATGCAAGAAGATAACCAAGGGCCATTGGATAATTCAGCTATAATTAGACTGTTTGAGCGGGTTATTGACGAAAGTAGAAGTTTGGAAAGAACCCACTCTAAGGGAGATAGTTAAAATGTTGGTGATAATGAAGAG
>JADGED010000201.1 GCA_016744555.1 Desulfuromonadaceae bacterium | reverse complement strand
CTAATATAGTTGTATCAATTTGGAAAGATCCTATAAGATCAACTATTTGTGTTTTATTTAGTTAGATTTGTTGTGCTTAATTTCTTTACTTTGCCCTTTGTACTGTACTAGATTAGCAAATTGCAATATTGGTGGTTTTGTTGCTTAAGCAACGAATCTGTAGAGATTGTTTGTTTTTGTACTAAGTGTTTGGGGGTAGCTTAGTTGGAGAGGTTGGTATGACTGTAGGTTTTTTATCTGTGGGATGTAGTATTAATAGGTTGTTGCTTGTTTTTTTGGGAGCATTATTTTTTGTTACTCTGTCTGGCTCAGCTTACGCTGCCGCAATAGATTTACAAGTATCTTCATATTTGGTCGCCCCAGACCCAGTGGTAAATGGTGGCGAAGCAACTTTTTCCCTGATAGTGCAAAACAATGGTCCTGGTACATCAGCTGCAACCACGCTTTTAATTACACCTCCAGCTAATGTCACTTATGCAAGTAACAGTTCCGGCTGTACTTTCAGTAGCCCCGATTTGACTTGTCCTGTTGCGCCGTTGGTGATGGGAGAATCGACCACAATTTCCTACACTGCCACTGGTAGCAGTGCTGGAGTTGAATCTACTACCGCAGTGGTTATGGCTGGAACTGGAGATGTCGAGAGCAATACTGACAACAATACATTGCTAAAGGGTATTACCGCTGTTAACGGTGCCGATTTGTCAATTGCGCAGACCGGTCCCGGTGGTTGTAGTACTGGTGCCTGTTTGACTACCGCGGGCTCTTCAATAAGTTACTCCCTTATCGTTTCCAATGCTGGTCCCGATCCAGCTACAACCTTTCAAGTGGTGGATAACCTGCCAGCAACGAGTGATTTTGTTTATTCCTCTGCTGGCGGTGCAAATTGGAGTTGCTCCCGTTCTGGAACCACCGTTACCTGTGATTATAGTGGCGCAGAGATTGCGTCTGGTGCTGATGCTGCGGTTATTACCGTGACGGGACAAGTTATAACTTCGGCCGGTTCAGTCACTAATGGTGTTAGCGTATCTTCAACTGATGCTGCAACGGGCGATCCCGATGAAAGCAATAATGGCCCCGTATCACTCGTTGTTGACGTTACCCCCGGGACTAATTTACAAGCAAATAAAAGTATGGTTTCTGATGCTACGGGGTTAACTAACTTTGTCAGTGGTGAAGCGGTAACCCTTACTTTGTCAGTCACTAATACTGGCACCCAAGGTGCTACCGGAGTTACCCTAACCGATACAGTTCCAGTTGATTTCTCTATTGGCATTTTACCGGCTGGCTGTAGTGCTGATGAGCAGGCTATAAGTTGTACCGTTGGGGCTCTTAATGCTGGAGCAACATCATCTTCTTTTGTCATCCCATTAACGGTAGACGGGGTTGCTGGAGCAAGCGGGACTAATATTGCTTACGTTACTCGCACTGACCCTGCCGGTGTTGACACCCAGGCAAATGCTAGTTACAGCATAGTTACCCCTTTTAGCCAATTGACGATCCACAAAACCAAAATCCCCGAAGANGATTATTCCCCTGGTGCAAACGACCCAGTACAAACCGGACAAAGAGTGGTTAATACTGTTACGGTTAGCAACAGTAATAGCTCTACCTCTGCAGCTACGGGTACGGTAACTGTTCGCGAAACATTGATTGATTATCCTAATGAAACTTTTGCCGCATTGTCTGGTGGTTCTAGTACTGCTGGGTGGAGTTGTGTTGGTAGTGGTGCCACCATTGATTGTAGTTTTACTATTGTTGGCTCACTGGATCGTGGCGATAATCTCCCCGCTTTGGTGTTCACTACGACTGCGGTAGGTGCCTCTATGGATTTACGCAATCAGGTGTGTACTGGTGGTGATATCTCCTCCCACAATCCACCCGATAGTGATAATACCCCAGAGTGCAGTAGTGTGCGGACACTTTATAGTGCCCCTGCGGATGCCGATATAGGCATTACTAAGGTCGTTAGTGATGCCGATATTACCATTGGTGAAAGTCAGTTTACTTATACTATTGAGGTAACTAACCATTCTGGAGTCCATACCGCTCCAACTATAGTCGTTACTGATGTTATTCCGATGTATTACAGTGGCCCCGCAGGAACCACGGCTGTTACTCCAACGCTGGCCGGTGCAGGGGATGGAGAAAGCTGTTCTGGAAATTCAACTGTTAGCTGTACTATTAAAGATTTAGCCCCAGGGCAAGTACGGACGATCTCTATTCTGGTAGAGCGCCCAGTTCTTGATGGGACCGATATCACCAATACCGCAAGTTGGGACTCTCCAGATACCGTCCAGTCGGTCAATGATCATCTCGATAGTGCCAGTGTAAATGTAACTATTGCTCCAATTGCCGACGTGACTGTTACCGAAATTGCCGATGCCCCAGATCCGGTCAGGGTTGGGGTCGAATTAACTTATACAACTTCTATTAATAATAACGGCCCCAGTACTGCAGCGGCGGTAGTACTGCAGCATACGGTTGATTCCAGCAGAATGACATATGTTGCTGACTCGGCAGGGTTGACTGGTGGCGGAGGGGGTAGTTGCGTCTTTGTCGATGTTGCGCTTAGTGATATAGACATGGTTCAATGTTCCGGCTTTGCCCTAAGTAACGATGAATCACGGCAATTGATATTTAGTGTTCTGCCAAATTTCCCATATCCTGAACCTTTGGATGCCAGCTATAGCAGTAATGCCACCGTTACTACCACAACAACAGAAAGTGATGCAGGCAACAATACCTTAGCTAATACGGCAAATATTACTTCTGATCAACTTGACCTTTCGGTCGCTAAGCGTGAAGCGGTTGGCTATGACCCTGATGGTGCTGGGCCGTTAACTAATTTGCTTTACGATCCGGTCGCTTTTGGTGACGAAATAAAATACTTAGTTACTCTGCGTAATAATGGCCCATCACTGGCGACTGCCGTGGTTGCTACCGACACCGTGACTCCTCCGAATGGTTGGGAGTCTTCCTATATTAGTGCTGTAGTTGATCCAGCCAACAGCAACTATGCTCCGGTTGGGGGTATTAGTTGTTCGGTAACTGCTGGAGCAACTCCGGGGACAAATGCTTCTCCGCAGGTGCTTACCTGCTACTTGGGGGCTGGAGCTGGCGACAGCATTCTCCCTAGTGGTAGCTATGTAACGCTGGAGCTAACTTTTGACACCGGCGGAATTGATCCGCCCGGATCGATTACCTATAGTAATGGCGCAACTGTAGCTTCAGCTGAAACCGGTGGAACACCATATTCTGGTGATATTTTGGCTGGCAACAATGTTATCAGTGAAAATACTACGGTTCTGCCAAAAACGGACCTCTATGTACACAAAACAGCTAGCGTTGGCGTGGTTGGAGACAGTAGCCCTTATAGTATAAATGAACTATTTTATTATGTCTTAGAGGTGGGCAATATCGGCCCATCTGCAGCTGCCGGAGTTCGGATAACTGATACCTTGCCCGAAGGATTTGAGGCCGCTGGAAGTGTCGATGTTTATCCGGGGGGCAATGTAACTTTATTAACTAATACTTGTGAGGTGGTGGCAGGGACAGTTAGTTGTGATCTCGGCCCGTTACCAGCTGATGCCAGTGGTGTGAACGATGATGATCAGGTTTCGATAACAATTCCGGTTAGAGCCGCTTACCCTTACTCTGGTGATATAAATACAGATATTACCAATACGGCAACGATTCTCCCTATTGATGGAACTTCAATTGATCCTACAGTGACTAATAACTCTAGTTCTGTAGATGTACAAATATATAAAAATAGTATTGCCGGTACCGTTTATACCGATAATGACATTGATGATGTGGTTGATAGTGGTGAGGGTATTGACGGTGTTACGCTGACATTGAGTGGTACCGACAGCTATTCTAATGTAATTGCAGATGTTGTCACAGCAACGTCAGGTGGCGGCCAGTTTATTTTTGATCGCCTTCCGCCAGGAACCTATCAGATTGTTGAGACTCAACCCACGTATTATTGGGATCGCTTCGAAACGATTGGCAACGCCAGTGGAGCTAAACCTGCTGATACCTGCGATGGAACGATTAA
>JADGED010000200.1 GCA_016744555.1 Desulfuromonadaceae bacterium | reverse complement strand
CGCATGTTGTCGCAGTTGCATTGTATGGGAGGGCGGATGACTATGAGCACACCCAATATCGACTACACAAAATCTCAGCGCTATGTCCGCGTTACTAACGTTCGGCCAGATTCTTTGGTCGAATTTGAATTCTCAATCGACGATCCACGACTTCATGTGGAGCTTGTACTTCCTTACCAGCATTTCAAAATTTTCTGTGGGCGAAACTCTACGATAGAACTGAGTCACGAGCAGGAAATTCAGGTTGATTTAGACAAGCTCAAATGGCGAAACGGTGAGGTTGGACAGAGCTAGACTTTAGCGCATTCATTTCAGCAGGGGGAAAAATGTCAATAAATATTGCATCCAGAACACTGGAGCCACTTAGAAAAAACTACGCGCATATCGAAAGGCGTTTTGGATCAGAGAAGCCAGCGACTCGATACCAAGAAGCCGTAATGGATATGCAGCCAACTGAAAACTTTCACTACGCGCCAACTTGGGAGACAGATAAAGAACTCTTTGATGCTTCTCGAACAGCAATAAAAATGCAAGATTGGTATGCTTTTACCGATCCTCGTCAGTATTACTACACGTCTTATGTTTCCGCTCGTGCGAAGCAACAAGAAAGTATGGAAAAGAACATTGAGCTCATTGATAAAAACGGTTTGCTTGATCTTGTTCCTCATGAGCTACGCCAAAAAATAAAAGAGGTGATGACACCTTTGCGTCATGTCGAGTATGGCGCGAACCTCAATAACCAAGATATCTGTGACCGAGGCTATGGTGTAACGATAACCTCGCTTGCATCTTTTAATGGTTTTGATCGCATTGCAATTTCCCAGTACATATCACGTATTACCTTGCTAATCGACGGTAATGAAGAGGCAGGTTTACAGCAAGGGCGAGAAGACTGGCTGAACGACGATGCTTGGCAAGGGCTACGCCATGCGATGGAAGATATCTTTGTGCTGGATGACTGGTTCGAAATCATGGTTGCACAAAACATTGTAATGGATGGACTTATTTATCCGTTGATATACAAAACATTTGTTGATGAGGCGGTCGCAGCAGGTGCTACACCATTACTGATGCTCACTTCCTTAATGGGTGAGTACGCTGATGAAAATGTTCGTTGGACAAACAAGTTGGTAAAAGTCACTGCAGCTGAATCAGAAGAGAACAAAAAGCGATTGAGCAATTGGGTACAGCTGTGGAGTGCACGTCTACAAAAAGCGATTGAGCCAATCGCTGAAAAGGCCTTACAGGATGATGCAACGGGTAAGCTAAATACGATAGCAGAAGCCCTTAACGCTCGGATGGTTAAGCAAGGCTTAGAGGTCTAGGGGGGATTATGTCAGACGGTAAGGTTTTTATTATTTTTCAGGATAACGAGGACGCGCGGCCTTTTATCGATGCCATTGAAGCTGAGAATGAGGGTGTGGTTGTTGATCGTCAGCCAGGCATGGTGAGGTTTGAAGCCATGGGAGAAATCTCCATTACTAAAGAGGTTGTCGATGAGCAGGCAGGACGAGATGTTGATTTGCAAGAGCTACATGTCAGCCTTGTGTCTTTGTCGGGCAATATTGATGAAGACGACGACTACTTTCGCATTGAACGGCACTAGAGGGGAGATAATCACATGGCAGCAAAAAAACTAAATATGCGCAAGCGCTATGAGTTTCTTACACGCGGATTGGGCTGGGAGCCTACCTATCAGCCAAAGGAAAAGGTGTTCTCAAACGAAACTTACGAAGGTATCAAAATTACAGACTGGAGTAAGTGGGAAGACCCTTTCCGATTAACCGCTGATGCGTACTGGAAATACCAAGCCGAAAAAGACAAAAAGCTCTATGCTGTGATGGAGAGCTTTGCACAAAACAACGCTCACCTTGGTATTACTGATGGAAGTTATATCAATGCGCTAAAGCTTTTTATTCAAGGCGTAAGTCCGCTTGAGTATCAAGCGCATCGTGGATATGCAAGGCTGGCACGACAATTTAGTGGTGAAGGTGCACAGCTAGCCTGTCAGATGCAGTCAATTGATGAGCTTCGACATGCACAGACGCAAGTTCATACCATCAGTCATTACAATAAGCACTTCAACGGAATGCATGATCCCTTTCATATGCATGACAGAGTTTGGTACCTCTCGGTGCCAAAATCTTACTTTGATGATGCCAAATCAGCAGGGCCATTTGAGTTTATCACTTCAGTGTCGTTTGCTTTTGAATATGTTTTATTGGTCGTTTAAGTTTCTAAAATTTGAAAAATAAACTCTTATGAAGAAAATAAAAAAAATAAGTTATTCAGATATATTATCTGCAATTGTTTTTATTCCTGAATCTTCATGTTGGCTTATAAATAAATTTAGAAGATTACTAAAAGTCATCTTTAAGCTTGTGGGAAAATTTATATTTGTAGTTTTTTAATTTGTTTAGCTAATTCTCAGCCCCATTAAGATTACATCATCAATTTGTTCAATATTTCCTTTCCATTCATCAAAGCTGTTTTGCATGAATTCTTCTTGCTCAACCATAGGTTTGTCTTTACAGGATAGCAGTAGATTTTTAAAATTTCTAGTCTTAAGTTTTTTACCTTTTTCGCCACCAAATTGGTCAGGATAACCATCGCTGGATGAATAAAGACAATCACCTTCTAAAAGTTGATAAGTATAGCTGGTAAAATCTTTTTCGTAGCTATAAATTGCAATTGGCTGTCTGTCTCCTTTTATTTCAATAACCGAAGCATTATATCCCGTAGGTTGATAAACACCAAAACCTTTTTCTTTTAATGCTTCAATATCACTAATTTTATCATTATCTCTAACGATATATAAAGGGTTATATGCACCCGAAAACTGCACTTCACGTGTTTCTGAATCAATAATAAAAAACGACATGTCCATTCCGTCCTTTGCCTCACCCTCTTTACCCGATTGGTGCAATGATTTTTTTATTTTTTCCCTAATTTTGTTTAAAATCATTCCTGCATCATCAAGGCTTCGGCTTGTAACCGTTTCATTTAAGAAAATTGCACCCAGCATGCTCATAAATGCACCCGGCACACCATGTCCGGTACAATCGGCTACAGCAATAACAATGAAGTTTTTAATTTTCTTAATCCAGTAAAAATCACCACTAACAATATCTTTTGGCCGAAACATTAAAAAGTGCTCGGGTAGTAAATCGTTAAGGAATTCTTCTGAGGGCATTATTGCTCTTTGAATATTTTCAGCATAAACAATACTATCAGTTATTTCCTTTTTTTTTTCCATAACAATTCTATTTTGTTCTTCAATTTCTTTCTTTTGTTCACGTAAAAGGTCATTGGCTCTAATTTTTTGCTTATAATTTCGGTAAAATACAAATGCCAAAATAATCATTACTAAAAGCGCACTTAAAGAGAAATACATTTTCATTTGCTGATTTTTAGCTTGTGCCTCCTGACTTTCAATTTTTAAATTTTGAGCCTCAATTTCCTTTTGCTTTTTACCCAGCTTATATCGAGTTTCACTTTCAATTAGCTTTTTGGCTGCTTGTTCCGAAATGCTATCTTTCACAACTGTATATCGTTTTAAAAACTCAAATGCTTTTGCCAAGTTTTGTTTGGCATCATACGAATCTGCAAGTAGTTTATAGCAATCTTTTTGCATGGGTAAGGCATTTAAGTCGGTAGCAATTACCAGTGAACTATCAGCAAATTTAATGGCTTTATTATAACCTCCTTGTTTTAATTGTAAAGAGGATAATTGAACAAGCAGTTTGCCTATTTGTTCACTCTCTTCTACTTCTTTGTAGATTCTGAGTGAGTTTTGTAAAAAAGTTTCAGCCTCATCATATTTTTTTTGAGCAATATATACTCTGCCAATATTACGTAGACTATATGCCTCGTGCCTTTTTGCCTTAACCTCTCTACGAATTGTTAATGATTTATTGTAATATTCCAATGCCGATTCGTAGTTTTTCTGGGCTAAATATACATTTCCTATATTATTGTACGCAGTAGCTACACCACGTTTATCACCAATTTTTTCTTTTATTTTTAAGGATTTTGTTAAGTAATCAATTGCCCAAACATACCGATGTGTTTCAGTATATATATAGCCAATATTGTTGTAGCATCTTGATGCGCTCTTTAAATCATTTAGTTTTTCACTTATTTCTAACGATTTTTGGTAATATTCAATAGAAAGAGGATAGTCACCTTGTTTTAAGTAAACATTTCCAAAATTTCGATAAACTTTTGCCAGTCCCGGTTCGTTATTCAG
>JADGED010000001.1:8264-48255 GCA_016744555.1 Desulfuromonadaceae bacterium | reverse complement strand
TTTGGTTTCTAGTTGTTGTAGGTAGTCAATGGCGCTTTGAGGTGGTGTGTCGCGGCCATCAAGAAAAGCATGGATGCAAACGTCTTTAACCCCACATTGCTTGGCTAAAGAAACCAAAGCGTAAAGGTGGGTTATGTGCGAATGTACTCCACCGTCGGATAGGAGTCCGAGGAGGTGGAGAGTGCCACCAGTTGCTGCAATTTGGCTGCAGACTTGGTTCAATGTTGGATTAGCAAAAAAGGTTTTATCTTCAATTGCGAGACTAATTCGGCTCAAATCTTGATAAATAATTCTACCGGCGCCAATGTTCAAATGGCCAACTTCAGAGTTACCCATTTGCCCTTCGGGCAAGCCAACATCGCCACCAGATGCGCCAAGGCGACTGTTAGGGCAATTTTGACGCAGACGATCAAGAACAGGTGTCTGAGCCTGACAAGCAGCATTACCGTCACAACTGCTGCTGATACCCCAGCCATCAAGGATAGCGAGAACAAGAGGAGCATTAGCCATGCTTATTTCCCTTGTGCTGCGTGCGGAATAGCTTTAGGGCCGTTGTAGAGCTTGGCTGCTTGGATATATTTTCTTTCTGGCAACGTAAGTGAGTCCGAGGTTTTGCAGTCAGGACAACGACTATGCCATTCGGTAAATCTGGAGCCACAGTTGTTGCAGATAAATCCAAGGAGTAAGTGGCTATCGATCTGCAGGGCTTTTTGGTATTCGGCAACAGCATCATCGGTGTTGTTACGACGGCGATGGGCTTCAGCTAATAGCAAGTGTAAAGTAGTGAAATCAACCCCAGATGTCTCTAGGTCAGTTAGGTGCTGAATCGCTTCATCTACCATTTCCAACCGCAAGCAGAGGCGGCTTAGATAGAGTTTAAGGAGGAGGTCCTCGCTATCAACTTCCATTTGGCTGCGGTAGAATGCCAATAGTGTCGCTGGGTCTTCGGCATTGATATAGAAATCTTCTAAGCGGGCAAGAAAAATACTTTTCTTTAATGTTTTGTAGCCCTCTTGGTAGACTCTAACGGCATCGTTGTCACGGTTTAGCTTACGGTATGCATCACCAAGGGTTACACGGGCTGGGGTAAACTGTGACGATTTTTTAATGATATCGCGACAAGTTTCAATGGCCTGGTCTGGCTCGCCACTTTCAAGCTTTGCATGGGCAACTTCATAGCGTAATTGGAGTAATTCCTGCTTTTCTATTTCAGCTTTAGCACCAGTTTTCGTTATTTTGATGATGTTTTTTTGAAGGTCTAGAGCTTCTTGCCAGTTGTTAAGGTCCATTTGAATGTCACGTAATGCTCGCATCGCTTTACGATTGTTACCGTCATCTTCGAGGAGATCACGATAGATAGCAATAGCCTCATCACGACGGTCATTCGCTTCATATGTTGTTGCGAGTTTAAATAGAACCTCGATCCCTTTTGGCTCGAGCTTGCGAGCTTTTTTAAGTAGCTCGATACCTTCTTCAATATTGTTTTCTTGCAGGGCAACGCTAGCTAAGGCAAGGTATACATCAACTCTACGTGGGTCGCGATCAAGGGCCTTTTTTAGCAGGATGCGTGCTTTTTTCAAATCGCCAGAAAGTAAACGGCCAACACCACTGCGGTAAATTGAGCCAATCTCTTCCCCTTTTTTGACTCTTCTCCCACCTTTCCAATGTTTGAAAGAGTAGAAAAAAGCACTAAGGAAATGGAGACTATTACCAATTAGTAACCCAATTAATAATACACAAATCAGCATGATGGCTGCTGGTAGAGTGTAACTAATGTCGCTGGTCAAAAATACTGTAATATCGCCGGGGTTGACGCCCCAGAAATATAAAAACCCAACGGCAAAAACAATAAAAGCTAATACCAACATTGCAACTAGAATCATGACTATCTCCAAGTGGACCCAAAAGCGTCTGGGTTACAGGGTTATTTTATTCGCCAAATTGTTCAACTTCTGTTTTACAGTCAATGCAATAACGTGAAAAAGGGCGGACTTCCATTCGGCGTTGAGCAATTTCTTCCTCACAGCGCATGCACAGTCCATAAACTCCTTCATCCATTCGCTCCAAGGCAGCATCAATATCGCGTACTCGGGATCGTTGAGTTTCGCTCAAGTTCATCAATACTTCTTGATTGTAACTATTTGAGGACATGTCACCGATATCTGGAACACCATCTTTACCAAGTGATTGAGAAGCTTCGTAAGCGCGCTCAGATTCGGCCAATACTTCTTCCCGCATCTGTAAAAGATGCGCCTTCGCTTCTGTTATTTCTTCTTCGTTCATTGGTTTAAATCCACCTCCGTAAACCCATTATCGATTGTGATATGGTTCGTTGTTAATAATAGAGCAACTGCGATAAAGTTGTTCGAGTAGTAAGATCCTTGCCATTTGGTGGGTAAATGTCATTTTGGATAATGACAAAACCATATTGGCCCGTTTTACCACTGCTGGATCATGTCCATAGGGGCCACCAATTGCAAAGCACCAGTCTCGCCCCCCCTGTACCATCTCAGTCGAGAGGAGTTGGGCTAAATGTTCCGATCCATGGTTGCGGCCATTTTCATCAAGGACGATTAAGAACGATTTTTCTGGAACCTTTGCAAGGACTCGTTCTCCTTCAGCTTTGATTATCCTGTTTGTGTCGCTTTTGCGCCCCCCTTTTTCTTCTTTTAGTTCTATCAAGTCGAGGGGGAAGTAGCGTTGAACTCGCTTTATATACTCTTCAGCTGCTTGGCGTTGCCAGCTTTCAGCGAGCTTGCCAACACAAATTAGGCGAAATTTCATGGATTTTCGGTTTGTTCTAATTCCACTTCAGGGGCTTCAGACCATAGCCCTTCAAGGTCGTAAAATTCACGTACTGGTTGTTGAAATACGTGCACCATGATTTCACCATAGTCGAGTAATGCCCAGCGCCCTTTGTCCATACCTTCAACGGCTAATGGTTGGATAGAGTGCTGGCTTTTAAATTCTGTTTTAATGTTTTCGGCAATTGCCTGAACTTGTCGATCAGAGCGGCCAGAAACTATTAGCAGGTAATCGGTTAAGGATGAGACCTCGCGGACATCAAGAAGCTTGATATCGATCCCTTTTTTATCGAGGGCATATTCGACTGCCTTTAGTGCTGTGTCTATGGTTTGCAATTTAAATCCTAGCTGATGATGGTGCTATAAAATGTTACAAATAGAGCTGATTTGCCCTTATGTAGTCAATAACCGCTGTTGGTACTTGTTCGATTAAGTCTAATTGTTTTGCCAGTTTCTGGCGGATTTCGGTGGATGAAACATCATGATTTGTATAGGCCACCGAAGTAAGTGAAAAACCATTGTCAAATAGAAGGTTTTTCGAGTCGGAATCATAGCAGAAGCGGTCTGCGATAGCAACCGGTAGGGTTTCTTGTAGTGAGCCTGAAAAACCAGGTCTGGCAGTAACTACAATGTGGGCAAATTCAAACAGTTGCGGATAATTTTTCCAGGTTGCAATTTCTTGAAAAGAGTCGAATCCCATAATGAAATAAAACTCGTGTTGTGGGTATATGTTCCGCAACTCTTGCAGGGTTTCAACTGAGTAACTTATCCCACCACGTTTTCCTTCTACGTCGCAGCTGTAAAACTGTGGATAGGTAGTAAGGGCAGCTTCTACCATCGCTAAGCGGTGGATAAAGCTAATTGCTCCGGCTAGTTCTTTATGGGGAGGTGTCGCTGTGGGGATAAACCAAACTTGGTCTAAATTGCAGTTGCGCCATACCGCTTCGGCTATATGTAGGTGGCCGCAATGAATTGGGTTAAACGTGCCGCCAAGGAGTCCAATACGCATAGAAAGCCTTTTGAGGTTCAAGGATCAAGGTTCACAAGGGGTAAACCTTTTTCCTTGATCCTTGAACCTTGTGCCTATTTTCTTATTTGTCCCGAGCCGAGGACGACAAATTTTCTGGTGGTCAGATCCTCTAGACCCATGGGGCCGAATGAGTGCAACTTAGTGGTCGAAATGCCAATCTCGGCACCGAGGCCCAGTTGGTTGCCATCGGAAAACCGTGAAGAGGCGTTGACCATTACCACGCTAGAATTGATTTCGCTCAAAAACCGTTGTGACAATTGGTAGTCGTTAGTAACAATTACCTCGGTATGGAGTGAGCCATAGGTGTCAATGTGGTCACGGGCTTGTTCGTAGTTGTCTACAATGCGTACGGCCAAGATCAAGTCGAGGTACTCGGCATGCCAGTCCTCTTCTGTTGCTGGGACAATATCGGCAATCAGTTTCTGTGCCGCTTCACAACCACGCAGTTCGACTCCAGCCTTGGCCATGGCGGTATTGATTTGGGGGAGGAATTCTGCGGCTATGTCGCGATGGACCAACAAGGTTTCCATCGCATTGCAAACACCGGGGCGCTGCACTTTAGCATTTAGGCAAATCTCTTCCGCCATTTTACAGTCAGCAGCGGCATCTACGTAGGTGTGACAAACCCCTTTGTAGTGTTTGATAACTGGGATTCTAGAATTTTCTGAGACAAAGCGAATCAACCCTTCGCCGCCACGTGGAATAATCAGGTCAATTTGATCTTCCAGCTTTAATAGTTCAGTTACGGCATTTCGATCACTGGTGGTAATTACCTGCAAGGCAGCGGTTGGTAGACCCTGTGCTTGTAATACCTGTTGCAGTATTTCGCCAATAGCGCGATTAGAATGGATAGCTTCGGAGCCACCACGTAAAATTACGGCATTGCCACTTTTTAGGCATAGGCCCGCAGCATCAGCGGTAACGTTTGGACGTGACTCATAAACAATGCCAATGACCCCTAGTGGGATACGCTGTCTGCCAACCTTAATTCCATTGGGGCGAAGCCACATGCCGGTTACTTCGCCGACTGGATCTGGTAGTGAAGCGACCTCACGCAATCCATCTGCCATAGCTGTGATCCGCTCAGGGGTTAGTGCAAGGCGATCAACCATTGCTGCGGCCATACCACTTTTGCGAGCGCTATCTAGGTCTTTTTCATTTTCACTCTGCAGCTTGGTGCTATTTTGTTCTAGTGCCGTAGCCATCTGGATTAATAGCTCATTTTTAATCCCAGAAGATAGATTAGCCACCTGCCGAGAGGCTTCTCGCGCTGCTGTTGCCAGTACTAGCATCTCTTTATCGATAGTCATCAATCCATCTCCTTTTCTTCTTCGTTTTCATCCGTTGTTAATACTAGATCGTCACGACAAATAATTTCGTCACGGTATTTATAACCTAAAATTGATTCGATTTCATCACACTGTTTACCCATTATTTGCAGGGTTTCAGTTAACGAGTAACGAATTATGCCCCGGGCAAATTCTTCTCCATTGCGATCACACAGGCGGACGGCATCGCCACGCTCAAAACCGCCATCCACGCCGCATATACCCGCCGGTAAGAGGCTTTTACCCGCATTTATTACCGCATTTTGTGCGCCAGTATCGATAAATAATTTACCTCTTGGGCGTTTGGAAAAAGCTATCCAGTGTTTCCTTGCCGTGAGGCGTGAATGAGCTGGCAAGAAGTAGGTGCCAACATCGTCGCCGGCAAAAACTTGGCCGAGGATGTTTTCGCTGCGGCCATTAACGATTAGTGTGCCAACCCCGCTTAGGGCTGCCCGTTTTGCCGCTTTTAATTTAGTGCTCATCCCCCCGGTGCCAATATTGGAGCTTGCTTTTCCCCCCATTTCTTCAATCTCAGGGGTGACCTCTTCTACTACCGGAATCAATTGTGCATCAGAGTTTTCGTTGGGATCACTGTCGTATAGACCATCGACGTCGGAAAGGATGATTAAGAGATCGGCGTCGGCTAAATTAGTGACCAGAGCCGAAAGGTTGTCGTTATCGCCAAAGCGAATTTCTGCGACTACAACGGTGTCATTCTCGTTAACAATTGGAGTGATACCGTATTCAAGCAGAGTCATTACTGTGTTTCTAGCGTTTAAGTAACGGCGCCGGTTGGATAGGTCGTCTCTGGTCAATAAAACTTGGGCAACGTTATGCTTTGAGGCTTGAAATACCTCTTGGTATTCGCGGATAATTTGTGTTTGTCCAATTGCCGCTGCCGCCTGTTTTTGGGGGATAGTTTGCGGACGCCCAGTAATGCCGAGCTGTCCTTTGCCTGCAGCTACCGCACCTGAGGAGACAAGGATAACTTCTAGCCCCTGGTCGAGGAGACGGCAAATATCAGTTGAAACCGCGCTAAGTCGAGCAGATTCCAAACCGTCGCCGTTGGAAATTACACCACTTCCTATTTTTACAACTACCCTTTTAACGTGGGCAAGTAACGATTTACGCATAGTTCCTACTTGTCAACAGGTCTTAAACTGCTGCTTTTGCACAGTTCAAAACCAATTTGTTAAGGCTATTGATTTATTCTTCTCGTAGTCGATCAAGCTCATTTCCAACGATGGTTACCAACTCTTTTAACCCTTCTCCGGTAACCGCAGAGACAGCAAAAACTTTATAACCAAGTTCGGTAAATTGCTTGCTTAGCTCAATCGATTGTTCCCGCACTTCTGGGACATCAATTTTGGTCAATACTACTAATTGTGGCTTGCCGGTTAACGATTTATCGTAACGATTAAGCTCTGTATTAATCATTTCGAAGTTTTCCATCGGGTCACCTTCCTGCATGCAGGAGGCGTCAACCAGGTGGAGAAACAGGTCGGTTCGTTCAACGTGGCGTAAAAACCGTGTTCCCAACCCTTGGCCTTCGCTAGCGCCAGAAATTAGCCCGGGAATGTCGGCCATTACCATAGTTTTGAATCCACCATAGGGGACAACGCCAAGGTTGGGAACTAAGGTGGTGAAGGGGTAGTCGGCGATCTTCGGTTTTGCTGCCGACAGCGAAGAAATTAGGGTAGATTTTCCTGCATTCGGCAGCCCGACCAAACCGATATCGGCTAGCAATTTCAGTTCGAGTCGTAAGGATTTGTTTTCGCCGGCAATACCAGGTTGGGCATGGCGCGGTGCTCGGTTGGTGCTAGTTGCAAATCGAGCGTTGCCACGGCCACCTTTTCCGCCGGGGATAAATAGCAGGCGCTCACCAACTTTAGTCAAGTCTGTGAGAAGCTCATTAGTCTCTTCGTCGTAAATCAGAGTGCCTTGCGGAACCCGTAACTCGAGATCTTCACCATTTTTACCGTGCTTGGTTTTGCCGAGGCCGGGGGCTCCGTTTTTGGCTTTGCAATGGTGCAGATAGCGATAATCGAGCAAGGTTGTAAGTGCTTCGTCAACGACAAAATAGACGTCCCCACCATCACCGCCATCGCCACCATCGGGGCCACCTTTGGGTATGAATTTTTCCCGTAAGAACGAAACGCAACCGCGTCCTCCGTCTCCTGCTTTGACCTCAATGCGAACCTGATCGACAAACTTCATGGACTAACCCTTTTGGGTAATAAAATAGCTTAAACGAAAGAGCCCGGTCACCGCAATTGCGATACCGGGCTCTTAAGTTAATCATGACAAAACAAATCAGTCAGTGTAAACGCTGACGTGCTTTCGCCCTTGTGCTTTGGTTTCGAACTTGACTACGCCGTCAATTAGGGCAAATAAAGTGTAATCTTTGCCACAACCGACGTTGGTTCCAGGATGGAAAGTGGTACCACGTTGCCGTATCAAAATAGAACCGGCAGACACTTCCTCACCACCAAAACGTTTAACTCCAAGTCTTTTACCGGCACTATCACGACCATTTCTGGTACTACCGGCAGCTTTCTTATGAGCCATGAGATGCCTCCTTAAGCTTCGATTGCCGCGACTTTAAGTCGGGTAATTTGTTGACGGTGGCCGAATTTCTTACGATACCCTTGGCGTCGCTTGGATTTAAAGACAAGAACTTTTTTGTCTTTCTCCTGAGCAACGATCTGTGCTTTTACTTTAGCACCTGGTACGAGAGGTGTTCCGAGTTTAACCTCTGCGCCACCGACCATGAGGACTTGATCTAGTTCAATGGTATCACCCACTGCACCGTCAAGCATTTCGACCTTTAACTGGTCGCCTTCGGAAACTTTGTACTGTTTGCCTCCGGTCTTGATCACCGCATACATTGTTATGATTCTCCTATCGAAGTATAAATGCGAACGCAGGTATTGCGCTGCAACGGGCGACTATATATAACTTGATAGTGATCTGTCAAGCAAAAATAGAGGGGAAAAGGCGGCCTGAAATCTTACGATGTAGCTAGAAAAATTGACGATTATTTACATTTTCGCTTCGCTGACGTATAGTCCTTTTTTTGAAGGAGAGCCGATAAATGGATGAGCGCCGCCAGTTAGCAAAAGAATTAGACGATATCCAGAAGCGAATTAAGGATCTGGAAATTCGTTATGAGCAATATTTTGCCGGTATGGAACGGCGCGAGCCGATGAATGAGCGCAGGGATATTTCTAACCTTCTGCGCAAGTTTACTAACCGTCATATTGTTTGGACCGATCTTCAGTTTCGTTATAAGGGGATGGCATCACGATTCATGTCTTACGGGCAGCATTGGGATCGAATTTTGCGGTTGATGGATGAAGGTAAGTACCATCGTCACGTTAGTAAATTGAAGGCGCCTACCACTAAAGCTTCACCTGTTTCTGCCAAGCGAGCAGATTCTAGCGATGAAGCGGCCAAATTGCAGCAAGAGCTGAGTAAGGCGCGGACGTCGTGTGGTTTGTCGGCAGGCGCTCCCAGCGCAGAAAAAATAGCCAGCTTCCTTGCGGTGCAACGAGAAAAGCTTCGCAGTCGTTATGGTGATCGTGAAGTATCTTTCAGTGTTGATAGTAGTGATGGAAAACCACGTATAAAAGTAAGCTTAAGTAAATAAGAGGCTCTATGCATATCTTGATTGCAACCATGCATGTGCGCCCATCAGCACAAGCTGTACCACTTGCTGCCGGATGCATAAAAGCGTGCTTGCCAGCCGGCTTACAGCAACAAACCGACCTCATTGATCTTTTCCCCGAAGTTAATATAGAGCAGTTGTGTCGCCAAATCCTTAGCTTTAATCCTACTATTATTGCTTTCCCTCTATATGCCTGGAACCGTGTTCAGGTTTTGTCTATTGTTCATAGGTTGCGGAGCGATTGTCCAGAACTAACGGTTGTAGCTGGTGGCCCTGAAGCTAGCGCTGATAGTCAAAGGTTGATTGTTGAAGGTGGCTTTGATGGCATCTTTTGCGGCGAAGGTGAAGTAGCGTTTGCCGATTTAATTAGCCGGTTAATTGAAAAGCGTTCGACAGTTGGAGTGCAGGGTTATTTATCGGCAGGTGGTAAGGAAGAAAAATTACCCACAGCTGCCGTTTGTAGAGATCTTGCATCACTGCCTTCGCCATGGTTGACGGAGCAGCTACCGTTGCAGAAAGATTGTGGTGTGCTCTGGGAGGTGGCACGCGGTTGTCAGTTTAATTGCGCTTTTTGTTACGATGCCAAAGGGCATCAAGGGGTCCGTCCCTTTCCGGTTGAGCGTTTACGTCAAGAGCTTAAGCTTTTTGCTAAGCAGCAGGTAGGGCAGGTGTGGGTTCTCGATTCCACCTTTAATTCGCCTCCTCAGCGGGGAAAGCAATTATTGCAGATGTTATTGGAGCTAGCGCCGCAGATCCATTATCACATTGAAGCTAAAGCCGATTTTCTTGACGATGAAACGATTGACCTTCTTGCACAACTATCTTGTTCGGTGCAGATTGGTTTGCAGTCTGCGACTGCGGAGGTGCTATTGCCGCTGCACCGCAAGTTGCAAGCGCAGCAGATGCGACAGCAATTACAGCAAATGAGTCGTGCTGGAATAACCTTCGGCCTCGATTTGATTTATGGTCTGCCAGGTGATAACCATGCCGGTTTTTGCCGTAGCATAGATTATGCTTTACAGTTACAGCCCAATCAGGTCGATATTTTCCCTTTGGCGGTTTTGCCAGGGACAGAACTGTACGTGCGGCAGCAACAGTTTGGAATAGTTGGAGATACGCAGCCACCTTATTTGTTGCAAAAAAACCTAACTTACTCAGAAGAAGAGCTACAACAAAGTGCTTTGCTTGCGGCTGCAACTGATATTTTTTATAATCGTGGCAGGGCAGTTGGGTTTTTTATCCCACTGTGTAATATATTAAAGTTAGTACCTAGTGTCTTTTTGCAAAACTTTTGTGATTGGTTGTTGCAGCAGGAAGGTCAGGATGCAGAAAGTATTCTTGCTGTTGAAAATTGGCGGCCGCATGAGATTTTGTTGTTACAGCAACAATTTGTTGCTCAGCAACTGCAAAATCAGAAGCTAGCGAAGCTGGTTGCTTTTGCTACCGACTTAATCAACTTCCACTTTCTTTGTGCATCTACTTTATTGGCCGATGATTGTTTGCCGGTGCAACGGCAGGAAGGCAAAGAGAAGCGCTGGGAATTAAATCCTCGGGTGGTGATCCAATCTTTTAGTTATCTGTTGGAAGATTTGGCAGCAGTAGCTAATAACGTGACGGCAAAAGATTGCCGTCAACTAAACCAGGTGCCCGGACAAGTGATTTTTCTGCGTCAGCAGGGCGAGGTAATTGTTGAGGAGTTGGACGATGATTTTGCTGCACTGTTGCTGCAAGCGCGTGAAGGGAAGACTCGCCAGCAACTTAGTAAGGGGCTTTCGCCACAATTAGCAGCCGAGCTGTTAGACTTTGCGATTGGGCAAGGGTTGTTGCTGCCAGTTACTTAAGGAGTAGATCTACAAAACCTTGATAAGTTTGGCGTTTGCGTTCCGAATGGCCATATAAAGTCGAAGAAAACAGTGCCGATGCAGCATGTTCACCCAGCATAGAAAACAACTGATAGTCGATTGATTCCAACTGCTCTTTATGGATAAAGAGGCGGTAAATTGCTAGAATACCGATCATTTGTTCATGGATTATTAGCGGAATGGCGACGATCGGGGCGTTTATGTCGTCGGAGCCAGCACTAATGGAACCTTGATGGAAGTAGTTTTCGGTGCTGTTAGCGGTTTCGCCTAGAACTCCCTCGCCTAAAGGAATATCGGCAAATGATTCGTCCGAATCAAAACCTTCCCCAGTTTCGAATTTTAGTAGTTTAGACTTTTTATCAAATAGGAATACGGCGAATTTTTCTGCGCCGACAAAGTTAATTACTACTTCTTTGATGATTTCCAAGGTTTCGCTGCGGTCAAGGGTAGAGTGGAGGCGTGAAGAGGCAATATAGAGGTTGGTCAAGTTGTTATTAACATCTTCAACTTGCACCAGCTGGTTGGCAAAATCTAGATTCTCTTGCTCAAGTTCGCCAATCCGGCGTAGGGCGTCATCCTGCTTAGTGCGTAATTGTGAACATTCACTTTCCAGAGTTTGTAAGCGTTGGACGAGTTTTTTATCTACCCCATCGGTTTTTAATTGGTCAATTTTTTTGCTGCGGATTAATCGATCAAGGACTTTTTTACTGTGTTGATCTGGGTAAATAAAATAGACGCCACAGCCTTCCTTGTCCTTTTGGGTAGAGCGCTTTATCTTGCCGTACAGCGAAATTTCTTCCCCTTGCGCACCATCAAGTTTCATTTCTACAGTGGTGTTTTCTTCCAAATTGGTTGCCGATTTAAGATAGACCCCACTGGCAGAAATGTCTTTAGCGGTAACTTTATGAATTCGGCCACCCTCTTGTAACTGAATTGGTAGTTTTACCGCTACACGTTCGGAGGTACGTCGTGGAACTGTCCCTAATAAACGGGCAACTTTTTCTTTTAGCTCCTGCTTATTGACCGGTTTGGTAATGTAGTCATCGCAACCGGCATCGAGGCAGCATTGTACCTCTTCGGGTTTTCCCGCGGCGGTAACCATTAAGATCGATAGTTTTGCCCACTTTGCACTTTTACGGATGGCGCGGCAAACTTCATCGCCATTTATCCCTGGCATGTAGTAGTCAAGTAAAAGGACGTCAGGGGCAATTTTATCTAGTCGTTGTAGCGTTTCTTCACCGGAAGAGGCGGTTACTAGGTCGTAATCACAACCTTCTAGGTACGAGCGCTCGAGTTCTAAAAAAAGATCAACATCATCAACTAGTAATATTTTGGGCATCAAAAACTCCTTAAGAAAAACATATTAATGCTACCTGATGTTGTTTGAAATGTAAAGGATCACAGCTGTAAGGTCGCTGGCCTTATTGTTCTGCTAGGATAAGTTTTGCCCATACAATTCTTTGCAAAGTTTTAAATTTAATGATTTGGTAAGAACTTAAAGGCATATGTTATTGTAGTAGTTAGTGAAACGTCGGAAATTGGGTGATTACTGTTTAAATAATACCTGAGTCTTTACAGGATTGGTGTTGTTATGTTTGGTGGTAAAGAAGAAAAAGTGGCGGGAAGTGTATGGCAGTATTTTTTGCTCCTGTTGTTGTGTAGTTGTGCCTTTTTGGGTGTAATTCTGTTTGTATTTTATCAGCAACATCTGAACTTTAATACCAATATCATAATGGCTGAAGAGAGGCATTCAATAAATATTCAGCATAAAGCCCTAAAAATACACCTTAACTCAATTGTAAGTGATTTGCTTGCGATGTCGGAGCAGGATGCGGTTAGACGTTTGCTGGACAATGTTGATGGTGGCGAACTTACTGTTGTTAATGGTGATTACCGAGCTTTTTCTAAAATAAAAAAACATTATGATCAAGTTCGTATTTTAAACAATAATGGGCAAGAAGTGATGCGAGTTAATTACGCTGGTGGTGAGCCAAAAAGCATTGTTGGCGATCAACTTCAATCCAAGCAAAAAAGATACTATTTTAAAGATACTCACGAATTAGAGAAGGGCGAAGTGTATATTTCGCCTTTTGATCTTAATATAGAGCATGGGAAGGTTGAAGTTCCATTAAAACCAATGATCAGATTTGGTACCCCCGTTTTTGCTCTGGATGGCAGCAAGCTTGGGATTGTTCTTTTGAATTATCGGGGGCAGGACCTCCTTGATATTATTCATGGTATTGGCTCTGATAGCTACGGTCAAATGATGCTAATAAATCCGCAAGGGTTCTGGTTGCAACATCCTGAACCCAATAAACAGTGGGGTTTTATGCTTAAGGAAAGAGCTGAAGAGAATTTTGCTAAGCAATATGCGGAGGCTTGGCCACAAATACTTTCAGGAACATCAGGGGTGGTGAAAACCCGACAGGGGGCGTTTCTTTTTTCAACAATTGAACCGTTAGATGCATATTTTGTTTCAAGTACTGGATCTGATAAGGCATTTGATGCGAGTGGTCGGAAGGTGGAATTCTCTGGCTATTATTGGAAAGTAGTCTCTTTTATCTCAGAAGAGGCTTTTGCCGTAGCTGTTCATAGGGGGTTGAGGAACTTTTTACTATTTGTTGGTGTTTTGTTTTCAATGCTATTTGCCGCTTCTTGGTTTCTGGCAACTAATATTATTAAGCGTAAGTTGTCACAGCAACAAATTTTCAAGGCGGCACATTTTGATCAATTAACTGGTTTGCCGAACCGCTCACTTTTTGCTGATCGCCTTAATCAAGCAATACTTCTGGCGAAAAGAAAAAATGGTTCTTGTGCCCTTTTCTTTATTGATTTAGATGGATTTAAGCAGGTTAACGATAACCTTGGTCATGACGCTGGTGATGAGTTACTGATTGAAGTTTCGAATAAATTAGTTGCCTGTTGTCGTGAATCAGATACTGTCGCTAGGATGGGTGGGGACGAATTTACTATTGTTGTAAATAGCATTAAAGATGCAGCTGGTTGTGCCATCGTTGCAGAAAAGATATTAGAAACTTTAAGGGCACCGTTTGATTTGCAGCAAGGGGAGGTACGTATAGGTGTCAGTATTGGTATAGCAATGTACCCTAATGCTGGAGGAACGGCTGAGTTGCTATTGAAAAGCGCTGATAGCGCAATGTATGAAGTGAAAAATGGTGGTAAAAATTCGTACCAAATTGTGCCACCAGCTTGCTAAAGGATGTTCCCCCAGCAAGCTGGTGATGCGAGCAACAATATTAAACTTGACGGGTTAGCTTTTTTTTATATTTACAGTTAATTCCTCATCGTTCAGGTCGACCACAACTTTACCCCCCTCTTCTACGTTACCGGCAATAAGCGCTCGTGCCACTTTTGTTTCTAGCTGTCGCTGAATAAAGCGTTTTAGTGGTCTGGCACCATAAATAGGGTCATAAGCTGTGGTAGCAATAAAATCACAAGCTGCTACAGTTAATTCAAGTTGCAGGTGCTTTTCAACCATCCGCTGGCGTAATTCTTCGATTAGCAACAGGACGATCTGCTTAATCTCTTGTCTCTTCAGTGGTTTAAAAATTATTGTATCATCAACTCTATTGAGAAATTCAGGTCGGAAACTTTGTCGCAGTTCAGTTTCTACCTGTTGCAGTGCGGTGGCCGAAATTTCTCCATCTTGAATCCCGTCAAGCAAATATTGCGACGCAATGTTAGAGGTCATGATGATGACCGAATTTTTAAAACTTACGTTCCGTCCCTTCGAATCGGTAGCATGTCCGTCATCGAGAATTTGCAGCAGAACATTAAAGACGTCGGGATGAGCTTTTTCAATTTCATCAAATAGGATTACAGCATAGGGTTGCCGTCGTACCGCTTCAGTCAGTTGCCCACCTTCTTCATAGCCTACATAGCCAGGAGGTGCTCCTAGTAGCCGACTAACTGCATGTTTCTCCATGTACTCCGACATATCAATACGAATCAGGTTGTCTTCACTGTCAAACAGATTTGCGGCAAGGGTGCGGGCAAGTTCAGTTTTTCCAACCCCAGTTGGTCCAAGAAAAATGAATGACCCAATCGGGCGGCGTGGGTCTTTAATTCCCGCACGTGCTCTAATTACGGCGTCGGCAACCCGTTGTACCGCTTCATTTTGCCCTATTACCCGCTGATGGAGAATTTCATCGAGCTTTAAGAGCTTTTCCCGCTCACTTTCAATCAAGCGCATCACTGGAATTCCGGTCCAGCGGGCAACGATTTCGGCAATGCCGTCTTCGGTAACCTCTTCGCGCAACATTTTGTCGCTGGTATCGTCATTTTCGAGTTGTGTTTCAGAATCGCTTAGCCGCTTTTCGAGCTCAGGTAGTTTCCCATATTTAAGTTCCGCAGCAAGATTTAGATCATAATTACGTTCTGCCTCGGCGCTTGCCAAGCGGGTTTTTTCAATCTGTTCGCGCAATTGTTGTACGCCGCGGATGCCACCTTTTTCTGTCTGCCATTGCATTGCCAGGGTTTGCTCATTAGATTTGAGGTCGGCCAGTTCTTTTTGCAGCACCGTCAGTCGTTCTCGGCTAGCTTGATCTTTTTCTTTTTGTAGTGCTGCGGCTTCAATTTCAAGCTGCACGACTCGCCGAGTAATGGCATCAAGCTCGGCTGGCATAGAGTCGATTTCGGTCCGGATTGTTGCACATGCTTCATCGATCAAATCAATGGCTTTGTCGGGTAAAAAGCGGTCGGCAATGTAGCGATGACTCATTTCAGCGGCGGCCACGAGGGCATTATCTTGAATGCGCACGCCATGGTAGACCTCGAAGCGTTCTTTTAGGCCGCGCAAGATACTTATGGTTGCTTCGACATCTGGTTGCTCAACTAATACCGGTTGAAAGCGTCGCTCTAACGCCGGATCTTTTTCTAGGTATTGGCGGTATTCATCTAGGGTAGTGGCTCCAATGCAGTGTAATTCTCCCCGTGCCAACATCGGCTTTAGCATGTTGCCAGCGTCGATTGCCCCTTC
This sequence comes from Desulfuromonadaceae bacterium, assembly GCA_016744555.1. Taxonomy (GTDB): domain Bacteria; phylum Desulfobacterota; class Desulfuromonadia; order Desulfuromonadales; family Geopsychrobacteraceae; genus Desulfuromusa. Next base: position 32,565 of record JADGED010000001.1, on the reverse strand, counting down.
GGCTTTGCCGGTACCGACAATAGTATGGAGTTCGTCAATAAAGAGTAGAATTTGTCCAGCACTGTCCTGGATCTCTTTTAGCACCGCCTTTAAGCGTTCTTCAAATTCACCGCGAAACTTTGCTCCAGCAATTAATGACCCCATATCGAGGGAGAAAACGGTTTTATCCTTTAAACCTTCGGGGACATCGCCGCGGACAATTCGATGTGCCAAACCTTCGACAATGGCTGTTTTGCCTACGCCCGGTTCACCGATAAGGACAGGGTTATTTTTAGTCTTTCGGGATAAAATGCGAATCACTCGACGAATTTCTTCATCTCTACCAATTACTGGGTCGAGTTTCCCTTTTTTTACCTCTTCAACTAGGTCGCGACCGTATTTTTCCAATGCGGCATAGGTAGCTTCTGGATCTTGACTAGTGACACGTTGGCTTCCGCGCACGGCCGTTAGCGCTTGGAGTAAATTGTTACGCTCGATTTGCAGCTTTATTAAGCTCTTCCCGGCAAAAGTACGTTCCCCTTCTTCGGTTAGTGCTAGTAAGATGTGTTCAACGCTGACATACTCATCTTTTAGTTTTTTTGCTTCTGTCTCTGCTTGGAGCAGCAGATTTCCTAGGCGACGGCTAGCGTAAAGCTTACTGCTGTCAGCTCCCGGGCCTCCTACGCTTGGGCGTGATTGGAGGTCTTGTTTTAATCCGTCCGCAAGGGAACTAAGTTCAATGTTGAGCTTTTTTAGTAGATTGGGAAGCAATCCATCGTCCTGTTCACACAAGGCCAGCAGGAGGTGCTCACCGTCTATTTCCGTATGCCCAAAGCGGAGAGCATGGGCTTGAGCTTGCTGCAGTGCATCTTGCACTTTCTGCGTTGTGCGGTTCATATCAATCATGATTCCTCCAAAATTATTGGCTTGTGTTTGGCGGATAAGCTTACCATCCTCTGTCGACCAATGCTTCAATTATAGCGCTTAATAACAAATTGGCAGAAAAAATGTCGGAGTTAGTAACACCCCGACATTTGCTGCGTTAGTGTAGTGTGTTAACGGCAATGGTTTGCGGTTTTTCCGGTTCAATTTTTGCTAGTCGCAAGGTTAGTACTCCATCTTTGAGGGTAGCATTGCCAGTATTGCCATTAATTTCTTTGGCCAGATTAAACTGTCGGTAGTAACTTGATTGACGTTTATTTTCTTTGGTTGTGATGGCCCCCTCAATAGTTAATGTGTCACGAAAAACTTCTAGTTTTAGGTCTGCTTCTGCTACCCCCGGTAAGTCGGCCAAGAGTACAAGTTCTTCTTCAGTTTCGTAGATATCAACAGCTGGAGTTAGAAGGTTTGCTGCTGACTGATTATGTTTGTGGCTAGTCTTTATATTTTGCTGATGGTTCATTGTTTGTCTCCTATTAATTTGTTTGGTAATTAGTTTTGTGTGTTGATTAGCCAATGTTGACGGTGATTTTTTGTGGTAATGCTGTCGCAGCTTTAGGTAGCGTTATTTGCAGAACCCCTTGTTGGTACTTAGCAACAATTTTTTTGCTGTCTAAGTCGGTATTGAAGCGTAGTTCACGTTTAAATGCCTCTGCCTGACGCTCTTGACGTTGATAGCGAATTCCGTCGGGGAGTTCAGTTTTGTCAAACTGGCCAGAAACTGTTAGTTTTTGACCCAGTATTTCGATATTAAGTTTTTCTATCGCTAGACCTGGAAGCGATGCGTTGACTTGAAAGTTATCACCTAAGTCGTTGATGGAAAAATCAAGTTTCGGTTGGCGCGTAACTTCTCTGTGATTAAAATTCAAACCATGGAAAATTTGATCTAGTTCGTGCTGCATAGTTTCCATTTCATTTCCTAGTGATAATCTAAACATCGTTACTCTCCTTGTTGGGTGATCATTTAAAGTTGTTGTTTCTGTTTATCGTTATTACAAGGGGGGTGCCAACTTTTTATATAAAGCAAAAGCTAGTAATATCAGTAGTTTGAGATGTTGAGGTTTTTTATGTATGGTAGGTGCGACGTTGCAAGTGTCGCATGTATTGGTATGCATGCGACACTTGCAACGTCGCAAAATGCCTTTATGGGTGAACTAAGTGAGCAGAGTTGTCGTTGCTATCAGTTTAAATCGTTACGGCTAAGATTTAGGTTTTGCAGATGGCGGTATAGGGTGGCGCGATGAACACCAAGCTCTCTGGCTGCGGCAGATAAATTGCCATTGTTATTGTGGTAAGCGTTGCGAATTGTTGCTTCAGATAATAGGATTTTGCCATTTTTGCTTTTTGGGGCAATTGTCGTTTGATAAACAGGTGTCGTGCTTGTCGGCGTATATGGAATTGCTACCGGCAGATTTTGATGTTTCTCTGGTTGTTCTGCTGTGGTTAGTGTGCTGCTGGTGCTAGAAAACTGTTGCCGCTCGTGAATCCATTCGGTAAAAGCACGAGCCCCAATAGCCTCAGTTTCAGCTTCAATCACTACTCGTTCAAGAATATTGCGTAATTCACGAATATTTCCAGGCCATAAGTAGGATTGCAATAAACGAATAGCTTCGCTGGTGAGGCGTTTAATCTTTTTTCCGTAATGCTGATTGAATCGCTGCAAAAAGGCATCTGCAAGAAGTGGAATGTCCTCAGTCCGGTCTCGTAATGCTGGTAGATGGATCCGTAGCACCGCTAAGCGATGGTACAGGTCAGCACGAAATTGCTTGGTCGCAACGGCTTGTTCCAGCGGGATGTTTGTGGCACCGATAAACCTGACATCAACTTGTCTGCTTTGTTCACCGCCAACTCGCTGCACCTTACTATCTTCTAAAACTCGCAGTAGCTTAGTTTGCGTATGTGCAGGCATGTCGCCAATTTCATCGAGAAACAAAGTGCCACCATTGGCCCTCTCAAAGTAGCCTCGATGTTCTCTTACGGCTCCGGTAAATGCTCCTCGCTCGTGGCCGAACAATTCTGATTCAAGCAGTTGTTCGCTAATGGCAGCACAGTTAAGGGCGGCAAAGGGTTGTTCTTTGCGAGGGCTTTCATCGTGTAGTGCTTTGGCGGTTAATTCTTTGCCCGTTCCGGTTTCTCCAGTGATAATAATTGCAGCAGAAGATGGTGCGTATAGACGAATTTTGCGAAATACTTCACGCATGGCAGGGCTAACCCCGAGCATGCCGCGAAAGTTAATTTCGTCATGGTTGGTAATGGTTTCGTGGCGCAGGCTAATGCGGACAATTTGGCCAAGGTAATCATCGGTTAGCCCAGCAAATTGTAGATCAGCAAGAAATCCCTGTTGTTCGGGGCTCAAGCGCACTTTTATACCGGTTAAATCACGTCCATCCTCTAAAACTTCAGCCGCCAAAGTGGTTATTGATGGCACTGCTTGAGTAAGGATTGTATCGGGCGAATGACCCACGCAATGGCTAGGTTCAATTTTTAGCAAAAGAGCTAGTCGTTGCGATAAACCTTGAATTTCCCATCGCCCAGAGTCTCTGCAGACTAAAATCAAGTCTGGAGAAATTGCTGGTAGATTATTGGAATTATTAACGCTAGGTGTCATAGTTTTCAGTGTTTTAAGGATTCTATGTAGTCGGCTAGGGTTTGTTGGCCCAATTCAAACTGGGTTATTTTAACCCCCATTCCGGCATTATTAGCGAGTCTAACCAAATTAGGTGGAACTTTTTTTGCCCATCTTACTTGTCCGTAGGCAATTACTTGTTCGCCTTCCGGTAGATTTATTTCTAATAATATTTTAGTACCTGGGCGTTCGGGGTTGCCAGTTATAATGTGTAATCCACCCGCAGATATGTCTCCAGTGAATGCTACCCGTTTTGGGTAATCGACTCCAAACCTAACTTTTAGGCGTTTTCTTTTTCTTGCTGGCTCGCGTTCAACTCTCATTCTTTCCCCCGTAATAAAATGATTTACAGGTAAATTAAGATACCATTAGTTAGAACTATAACAAAAAGAGTCCATAACTTTTGAAAAAAATATTTATAGTTGGTGTCAATTCAGATTTTTGTCAGAAAGCGACAGTATTATGTACTGGTTGATTCATTGTGTTCTTAATGTAGGGAGTGAAAATGATGAAAAAAGCTTTGGTTATAGATGATGATGGCTTGTGCCTCGATATTATGTCTGAATATCTTACGCTGAAACAATTTGCTGTAACCGCATCCCCTAGTGCTACATGCCCAATGATTGAACAACAGATGGATACTTGTCCGATGGAAACTCCATGCTACGAAACCCTCCTTTCCGATTATCATATGCCGGGGATGACTGGGTTGGAGCTGTTTGAATACCAGTCCAATCGTGGCTGTAAGGTTTTAGCAAAGCACAAAGCACTAATCTCTGGTGCTATTTCAGTAGATGAGCAGAAAAAAGCAGAAAGTAGTGGTTATAAAGTGTTTCAAAAACCTGCCCCATTGCACCAAATTGATAATTGGTTTAGCGCCCTTTGGGAAAATAATGAAAAAAGTAATGTAATGCCGAAGGTGCAGGATGCGTAGCTTATTATTTGTAGCGATATTGTTTTTCACTCCCACCCTTTTTGTTGCACCCGTTTCGGCACAGCAAATTATTTTTGATCAAAATATCTTGACGAGTTTTGCCAAAATAATTCGAGCTCGGCAATATATCTGTCAACCTTGCCAACAAGCGGCAACTGTTGAAAATAATAGTATAGGGATATCTTATCAGGTGACCTGCGATAATGATTTGGTTTATGCCGTTACTGTAACTCCATATAGTGACATGATTGTCAAACCTATAGCTCTCCAACAAGCAAAATTTTAATTGGTCCTTCGCTTGTTAGATAAAAAAGTTTCAAGAGATCGTATTGCGGATGTGACATACTTCGGCACTTAGATATGCTACGATGAACTAGTTGTTATTGATTATCATCGGAGTGTACTTATATGAGCGCAATTCCTATCGGCAGCAGTGACGAGTTTGCAAAAAGTGAAGTTCCACTCTTTCTCGACGCAGTCTCCGCCGGATTTCCTAGCCCCGCATCAGATTATTGTGAACGTAAACTTGACCTAAACGAGCTTTGCGTTAAAAAACCGGCAGCCACCTATTTTGTCCGTGCCCAAGGAGATTCCATGATTGATGTTGGAATCTTCCCCGGCGATGTTTTGGTTGTAGATCGTTCTCTTAATGCTCAACATGGTGACATTGTTATTGCCTCATTTGCCGGTGAGTTAACAGTTAAAAAATTGGAGACCAATCCCGTTACCAAATTGGTGCCGATGAATAAACAATATCAACCGATATCAATCCCAGAAGGGGCAGAACTAGAAATTTTTGGTGTTGCTACCACCGTTATTCATAGTTTGCGAAAATCATGAGCCATACTTTTGCCCTCGTCGACTGCAATAATTTTTATTGTAGTTGTGAGCGCCTGTTCCGGCCTGAACTTAAAAATGTTCCAGTTGTTGTTCTTTCTAATAACGACGGTTGTATTGTTGCCCGTTCGCAAGAAGTTAAAGATATGGGCATTAAAATGGCGGCACCACTATTTCAAGTGGCCGCTGAACTTAAACGTCATAATGTCCAAATTTTTTCCTCTAATTACACCCTCTATGGCGATATATCAGCCCGTGTAATGCAAACTTTAGAAGCGTTTTCTCCAAACGTAGAAATTTATTCTATAGATGAGTCTTTTCTCGATTTATCTGGTTTTGTGCAGTTAGAAGAGTATGGCCAGAAAATACGTACTACCGTTTATCAACATGTAGGGGTTCCGGTTTGTGTCGGTATCGCTCCGACGAAAACATTAACCAAGTTGGCTAATTACGCTGCGAAAAAGTTTCCTGCAACTGGTGGCGTAGTCGATTTATCTGATCCAGCAAGACAGAAAAAGCTCCTTGCCATTACCCCAGTAAATGAGGTTTGGGGGGTAGGGCGTAAGCATAGTAAGGAGCTGATTTCACGAGGGATAAAAACTGCTCTCGATTTAGCCCAAATTAACTCCCGGCAGATCAGGAGCCATTTCTCTGTGGTGATGGAGCGGACGGTACGAGAGTTAAATGGTGAAGCTTGTATTGAGTTGGACAATGCTCCTGGACCACGCCAACAAATTGTCTGCTCACGCTCGTTTGGAAAAAAGATTACTGCCTATGCTACCTTGCGGGAAACCGTTTGCGAGTTTGCTGCTCGGGCAACTGCCAAGCTCCGCAGCGATGGCCAGCTTGCTAGTGTTGTTAATGTTTTTATTCGTACCAGTGCCCACAGTGATGATCCCCCTTACAGTAATTCTGCTACTGGCAAACTACCCCGTCCAAGTGCCGATACTAGTGATATTTTGGCTGTAGCTACTAAGTTATTTGATTCTATTTGGCAGGCCGACTACCGCTATGCTAAGGCCGGTATAGTCCTTGGCGACTTTTGCTCTCCGGAGAATATCCAGCTAGATTTATTCCATTCAGCGGCTAACGATCCCAGTCGTAATAAATTGATGGCTACCCTTGATAGCATCAATAGCAGTGGCCAAGGTAAAATTTGGTTTGGCGGCCAACGGCCAATCGAAGATTGGTTTATGAACCGGCAACAGGTGTCACCGGCGTATACGACGAGGTGGGATTGTTTGCCAGTAGTAAAATAGTTATATCGCTATTTCCTCCTTGCCTATATTTAGTTTTTCCCTTTTTTGGGATAAATTGAAGGAAGATTTGTGTTGGCTAATTTTAGCCGTGTGTTATAGTTAAGTCCCTGTATAATATGCGTTTGGCTTATATTGAGAAAAGGAGCCTGTTCATGAGTGGTCAAAAAAGGATGATATCAACAGGTTTGTCTGACCATAAATTTCCAGAAGGTCAGCATATTTGTTATATCTATAATGACGATCAAGAACGCCTGAATGTCATGGCAAAATATTTAAAGAGTGGTCAACAGGCAAAAGAGAAGCTTCTTTACCTTGTTGATTCTATGACTACTGGTGAAATGCTCACGCATTTGGATGATTTGGGCCTTGATCTTAGTAATGCAAATCCTGCCGACTTTACCCTCGCCTCTGCGGCACCAGCCTATTGCCCTAGTGGTTTTTTCAAAACAGAAGAGATGCTAGGTGTTGTTCGAGATTTTTATCTAAAATCTGTTGGCGATGGCTATGAAGGTGCGCGTGGAACCGGTGAAATGGGTTGGTGCCTTGCTGAGGGGCGCACCAATCGTTATGACCTTATGGAGTATGAGGCAAGGCTAACAGGGTTGTTAAAAGAATACCCGTATACCGCTTGTTGACAATACGATGCCCGTCAGTTTGACGGCGAAACTATTATGGACGTTCTTAGCGTTCACCCTGTTATGATCGTAAATGGTCAAATTGTTCAAAATCCTTATTTTATTGAGCCAGAGATTTTTTTGAAGAAATTACGGGAACAGCGCTAATGACTTCAATTGATCTTACCGTCTTAGGCCGGATTCTCTCCTTGCAGAGTGCTCTGCATGCGGCAGTGAGTAAGAAGCAGCTTGGGGAGTTAATTTGCTCGGCAGTGATTGCTGTGCCTGGGGTTACTTTTGTCGCCTTGTGTGATGAAGAAAAGTGTATCGTCCAAGCCGGAGTTAAGGAAGGGTTGTCGCAACAACTAAAAAACTGCAATTGCTCAATTGATTGTCAAGATTCATTAAAAATATCATTGCAAACGGCTAATTCCACTTTTGGTTTTTTTTGTATCGAAGTAAGTGATGAAAATATTTTTGCCCCGTACCGCCCCCACATAGAAAATACCATAAATATCGCTGCACTTATCCTTGAGAACAAACAGCAAGCGGAAGAGCTTAGTTGTATAAATAAAAATCTAGAGGCTCAAGTTACATCAAGGATGGAAGCACTAAAAATAAGTGAACAACGGCTTTCTCTTGCGTTAAAGGCTGCAAAGTGTGGGCTTTGGGATTGGGATATTGAGCACGACACGGTTTTTTTTAGTGAGGATTATTTTAAAATGGCAGGCTACGAAACAGACGCCTTCCCGCAGAATTTTCAAGAATGGAAAAAAAGAGTCCACCCCGATGATATAGCACTAACTGAGGGTGATATAGAAAAATATTTAGCTGGGGAAATTGATGAATTTTCAGTTGAGTTCAGGTTTAAAACCGCACATGGAGATTGGCTGTGGGTGTTGTCTCAAGCTGAAATAACAGAACGTGGTGAAGATGGATCTCCATTACGCTTTAGCGGGTTGCATATAGATATTGGTGAACGAAAGAAAGTTGAAGCAAAGCTTAAAAGTGTTACCAATCGTGAAACAGAAATGGCTGATATCGTCCGGAAGGCACCAATTGCAATCGCTTATGGCTACCCCGATGGGACACTTAGTAATTGCAATTCTGCATTTTCAAATCTCACTCAATATTCCGTTGCAGAATTACAGAACATAAATTGGAATGAAGTGTTGACCCCTGCAAAGTGGAAAATTGCTGAAGAGGAGTCCCTTGCCAAGCTTTGCCCTGATAATAGGAGCGTTACGTATGAAAAAGAGTATATCTGCAAGGATGGAATTGTTGTCCCGATTGAATTAACGGTAACAGCTAAATTCGATCAGGGTGGAAATGTTATTAATTACATAGGTTTTATTACCGATATTACCGAACGTAAGCAAGCCGAGCAAAAAAGTAATGATTATCAGCAAAAGCTGATTACTATCTTAAATAGTATAGATGCAAATGTTTATGTCGTAGATATGGACAGCTACGAAATTTTGTTCATGAATAATAACATGATCCAGGATTTTGGTGCGGACCTAACTGGTAAGTGTTGCTGGCGGGTTTTTCGTAACGAAGAGAATCCCTGTGACCATTGTACTAATCCATTGTTGATTGATGATGATGGGCAAGCAACAGGGGTGCATGTCTGGAGTAGTCACAATCCAATTACTGATAAGTATTATATAAATCATGATCGGGCAATTGAATGGGTGGATAATAAATTAGTCCGACTGCAAATTTCTACAGATATTAGCGACGTTAGAATGATGGAGGCCCAGTTAAGCCAAAAGCATAAAATGGAAGCCGTTGGTTATATGGCCGGTGGGATGGCACACAATTTCAATAATAACCTCTCTATCATCCTTGGTAATATTGAGCTTTCGCAGTTTCGGAGCAAAGATTCAAACGTTTTAGAGCTGTTGGAAAATGCGAAAACAGCGGTTTATCGCTCCCGCGATCTTATTAAGCAAATTATTACCTATAGTCGCAAAGGAGAACAGAATAAATCTCCAATGCAACTATTGGATATTATAGATGAAACTATTGGTTTATTACTTTCTACACTGCCTGCTACCATTAATTTAAAGAAAACCATCAGCCCCGATTGTGATGCTGGTGTTATTAATGCGGACGCTTCGCAAATACAAGAAATTTTAGTAAATTTATGTAATAACGCAGTTCAGGCAATGGATGAAAAAGGGGAACTGTTAATATCGTTAGGTCCAGTTTCTCTCAGCCAAGCAGATATCCCTGCTCAGTATAATGGAGCTCCAGGTAAATACGCAAAGTTAAGCGTTAAAGACGATGGTTGCGGTATGACCGAAGCTGTGGCGGGTAAAGTATTCGACCCATTCTTTACTACCAAGGAAGAACATGAAGGCGCGGGGATGGGGTTGGCTACCGTGCAGGGAATTGTCGTACAGCACAACGGTGTTATTAAGGTTGATAGCGCTCCTGGGCAGGGGGCCGAGTTTAGTGTCTATTTCCCCATTATTGATGATGTTGCCATAGAGGATGCTCCGATCAATACAGATATGCCAAAAGGGGCGGAAAAAATCCTCTTTGTTGATGATGATCCAATGCTAGCTAATCTCGGAGAACAGCTTCTAACTGCCAATGGTTATCAAGTTAAAGCAATGACAGATAGCCAAGAAGCATTCAAGCTTTTTAGTGCCAATAGCAATAGGTTTGATCTATTGATAACTGATCAAACAATGCCAGGGCTAAGTGGACAGGAGTTGATTGATAAAGTTAAACTCGTTAGCCCGGATCTACCGACAATTATATGTACTGGATTTAGTAGCAAGATGGATGAAAATATTGCAAAAGCGGCTGGAATTAGTGCTTTTTGTATGAAGCCACTTGATTTACCAGAATTGCTGCGAACTATTCGGCAAGTTTTGGATGGCGTAGCAAAGTAACTTGTTAAGGTTTAAGCTGGCTATTGTGCACCCAAATGGGAAGCAGTGCTTTTTGCATAGGCTGCCAAAATTACCAAGCTGGTACTGTTATAAATGGTTTGATTGTTAGATTGAGAAATAGACTATCGTTAGTTGCAATAGCCTGGCGAGACCTCCTGTTACTGGTGGCCTCGCCAGTTCTGCTAGTAGATATTTTTAGCCCAGCGGATAATCTAGGTCGCTGTTTTTAATTGACCGGCCAAGCCAATTGATCACTTTGCCGAGGTGGAGCATGTTGTTTAATCCCTCTTCATCCTCGTTTACCTCTCCTTGTGCTTTTCCAAGCCCCATATTCCAGTAGGTAGAACCGGGCACGATCATGCGGGACATTTGGTACATGTGGTTGATGCTATCAAAGACGTGGGTAGCTCCGCCTTTGCGAACTGCGACTACGGCGGCACCGATTTTACCGGAAAAGGCGTTGCCGTTAGCGATGGCGACCATTCCTGCACGCTCTAGTAGGGCTTTTAAATCGGCAGAAACGGCAGCAAAATAGGTTGGAGAGCCAAGGATCATGGCGTCTGCCTTGAGCAGTTTGGCGTAAACTTCATTAAAACCATCATTGCCGATAACGCAGCGGTTGTTTTTAAGTTCTTTGCACTTGTAGCAGGCGCAACAGCCACGAATAGGGGTGCCACCGACCTGGACTAACTCAGTTTCCCAGCCATTATCGGCAAGCGGGGCAAGGGCTTGTTGTAAGAGTATCTCGGTATTGCCACCTTTACGTGGGCTACCATTTACAGCGATTGCATACATATGTTTTCTCCTTATAAGTGAAGACTATTGTTTCAAGTGTTTAAGTAGTGATTGGCCCGCGGCTTCTGCTCTACTTAGGATGTCACTGTCATTGTTGATGCTTCCTGCCGCAAAAAAACCTAAGCCAGCAATTGAATCGACTACCTCAAATCCAATATCTTTAGAAAAATCGGTCAGTAGCGATAGAGTATTACCCATTGCCGCCATCTCAAATTGTTCACAAATACCAACCGTAATGCAGGCTTTTCCACTATTTTGATATTTACCAATCCAGTTTTTTCGGCTGACGGGAAATTGGACGAGGCTATAGCTGCGATCAATTAAGCGCTTCATGTCCGAAGTTACAGAATACCAGTAGGTGGGCGAGGCGAGAATTATCCCATCTGCAGCATCTATTTTATTTATAACTTTTGCATAATCATCCTTGATAACGCATTGCCAAGATTTGGCACAACCTTCACAGCCAGTACAGGCTCCAATGTTGTAATCGCCGATAAAAATTGATTCTGTCTCTACCCCTGCAGCGTTGCATGGTGCTAGTAGCGCTTGGATTAGGGTTTCGGTATTCCCCTTTGTTCTACGGCTGCCATTAATCGCAAGAATTTTCACAAGCTCTCCTTTGTGTAGCGTCTGCCAACAATCCTTTAGCGGATAGCCTAGCGTAAATAGGTAACAAGAGCAAAAGGTGAATTAAGTATTGTCTCTATTGCGGTGTAATTGTTCCCGCTATTTCTCCTGGCTTGTTTTGTTCGAGCCGTTTGCCCATCCAATTTAATTGCATCCTCGTGAAATTTGCAATTTTGCAAATTTATAAAATGACCATTTCAAAATTGCAAACATTTGTTCATTTACTGCAGAAGTGGTGAGCCTGTCTGAGGATAACCTTAATGATTACAGTGCTTAAGGAGTAGAACACTGGTTTTGCGTTTTTGCATATTGATCTTAGTAACGAATCTGAACTTTTGCACCATTGCGAAAAATGGTATTTTTTTGCGATTTTTGAGAATCGTGGAATTGATGTCAAAGTGACTGAAAATAAAGGAGAAATTTCTTTTTTAAATAGTTGGCACGTGGTTTGCTCTTAGTGATGGCAATACCAAATTGAGGAGGAAAGACCATGGCAATCTGCCCGTATTATAACCAGGAATACTGTGACGTCGGTGAAGATTATATCTCACCTTATGATGTCGTTGCTATGTCCCACTTCTGTTCATGCAGTTATCAGGAGTGCGACAAGTTTCAAGAGTTGACCGAGCGCCACCCTGAGGTATTGGGAAGAGAAATTCAGCAGGAGAGCTCGCTGGAGCTTTCACATGAATCTGATCCGTTGGTAACCAAACAATCTGTTGTTGCTGCGCAGAAGCCCCATGCTGCACGTACACCAATTAAAATCAAATTTAGAAATAAATGGCCTTTAGCACATAGACTTAAATCGGTAACACTTCGTAATGATTCATTTAATGGAACTTATAACGCTACATTGAGAGAGGAAACAACCACGATGCAACCACAAACAATCAAGAATCGCGGAATTCAAGTTTTACTAGCAGCACTGGGTATTAACCTAGCTTTGGGAATCCTTTATACTTGGAGTATCTTTAAAGGCGCAATCGTTGACTCAATTGCTTCTGGCGCACCTGGCGCATTTACTTGGGACGCAGCTAGTGTAAACGACCCTTATGCAGTTGCTTGTTTAGCTTTTGCTGCGGCGATGATTATGGCTGGTAAGTGCCAAGATAAATTTGGCCCTAAAGTCACTTGTGCTATCGGCGGTTTGTTGGTTGGTGCTGGATTTATCTGGATTTCACAAACCACTAACTATTGGGCTTGGGTTGTTGGCTTCGGCATGTTAGCTGGTACCGGTATCGGTTTCGGTTACTCTGCTGCCACCCCACCTGCTCTAAAGTGGTTCTCACCAACTAAGACTGGTCTGATCGCTGGAATCGTTGTCTCAGGTTTTGGTTTGGCTTCTGTTTATATCGCACCACTAGCAAAATACTTGCTCGCTACTGTCGGTCTACAACAGTCAATGATGTACTTCGGTATTGCTTTCGCTATAGTTGTAACCAGCCTTGGTATGTTGATTTCTAACCCACCTGCAGGTTTTGTCGCTGATCCTAATGCTGCTGCAAGTACTGGTAACGCTGCTCCTGCTGTTGAAGATAAAGCGCCTTCACAATTATTTAAAGATGCTAAATTCTACACCTTATGGCTTTGTTTCTTCATCGGTTCCGGTGCTGGCCTTATGGTTATTGGTAGCGCTAAAGGATTAGCTAAAGCCTCTATGGGTGAGATGGCCTTCTTGGTTGTTGTTATCATGTCTGTTGGTAACGCTGCAGGTCGCTTGATCGCTGGTGTCGTTTCCGACAAAATCGGTCGCGGTACTACCCTGTGTATCATGTTGGCTTTCCAAGCTTGCTTAATGTTTGCAGCTATCCCAGTACTAGTTGGCGAAGGTAGTAGCCCACTTGTGGTTGCCTCAATCGTTACTGCAATGGTTTTCAACTACGGTACCAACCTTTCATTGTTCCCATCTTTTGCTAAGGATCACTGGGGAATGAAGCATTTCGGCATGAACTACGGTATCCTCTTCTCAGCTTGGGGTGTTGGCGCCTTTGTAATGGTTCGGGTTTCCGCAATGTTGACAGCTAAGACTGGTAGCATGGAATCATCCTTCATCGTTGCTGGTGTACTACTCCTAGTTGGCGCCATGATGGCTCTAAGCTTAAGAAAGCAAAAAGCTCCTGCAACAGTTACCGAGACTGCAGAAGTTTACACCGAAGAAGAAGATTTGGTTCTAGAGAACGCCAAAGATTAATAACCGGTTGTTTTGAGAGGTGCTCCATCAATTGATGGGGCACCTTTTTTATTTTCATAGTTACACTGGAGCGATTATGACCACCATAGTTCAACCAAAGCAAGATGGATTACCAACTATAGGGTTGCTAGCATTAGCGGTAACATTGGCAATCTACGTCTTTAGTCAAATTGAACTAGTTAGACCACCGGTTTTTTTGACCGGCGGTATTCTCCTTGGTGGTGGGACAATTCAATTACTTACCGGTATTCGCAGTCAGCAGCAAGGTCGCTCGTACGCTGCCGCAACATTGTTGCCACTTGGTATTTTGTGGCTGTCCCTTATCAGTTATGAAATTACCCCGCAAATGGGGATGGGCAAACATCCAGACGCAATCACGATGTTTTCGTTTATGAGTTTGTGGGGATTGTTTGTCGCAATCTTGTTTTTAGCTAGCTTTCGACAAAGCGTTGCGATTCAAACCCTTTATGGTTTTATGATGTTTTTTTTCTTAGCGTTGGCTATGGATTATTTGCGCGATGACCGAGTGTTTTTATGGCTAGGTAGCGGTAGTGGTTTGTTTGCATCTTTAGTGGCTGCTTACATGGTTATTGCACAGAGTTACAATCAGTATTGTGGACGTACGGTTTTGCCGTTAGGTGAGTGGAAGGTTCTTGCTGCAGAGACCGATGATTATTAAATTATAGAGCCTTGTCGCAGGCTAGTCGTCTTAAGTTGAGCCGCAGAAAATATTTTTTTGTAGATTTAGTAACAGAACCGTTGAAAAAATCGTCATTTGTCGGTATTTTAGCATTATCAAACGCAATTTTACTTAATAGAACAGGTGGATGAATCGATGAATTTGGGTCAACAGATGACAATTCTAGGGCTAGTTGCTCTAGTCTATTATGCCGTCCTGCTGACTGCTGGCGTCCTTAGTACCGACGTTATGCCCCAGTTTCTTGTATCAGCACTGATCTTCTTATCCTCTGGTAGATTGTTGCGTAAAGCGCCACGGAAAGAACCAAAGCTAGACAAAGATGGAAATCCAATCCTGCCAAACTGGAAGCTCCGCACCGCAATTCTTAACTGGACGATGGTATTCATAATTCTTACTACTTTGGCATTGTGGGTAATTAAGCCGGTAGGGATGAGCTTTATGGAAATGTTTCAGGAGATGTTAAATCTAAAGTAACAGCCTTTCTCCCAGCGTATACCCATCTTAATTTAGTATCTCCCCTTTACGTAAACCGTACTTTTTCAATTTACGATAAATTGTCGCCATATTCATATTTGATTTTTTCGCCGCTTCGTCGATGTTGCCATCAACTGAGGTGAGTAATTGACGCAAATAGTCAATTTCAAAGCGTGCTAAGGCATTAGTGTAATCTTCGTTGCCAATGGTGCTAGCATCTATCTCAATGAATTGAGTCAGAGTCGCTAAACTAATTTGGTTTTCGGTCTCAATTGTCATGCATGCTTCGATGACATTTTTAAGTTGGCGGATATTTCCTGGCCACGGATATTCGGTCGATGCATGTTGGGCTTCGGTAGAAAAGCCAGCAATGGCAGTTTTAAATTTTTTGTTTTGCTCACCAATAAAATGGGCAGCCAACAATGAAATGTCGGCTTTCCTTTGCCGTAGTGGTGGCAAGTGGAGGTTGATGACGTTGAGGCGATAAAAGAGGTCTTCCCGGAAGGTGCCATCTTTAACTTCTTGTTCCAAATCGGAGTTGGTTGCCGAGATAAGTCTGACATCAACCTTGGTAGGCTTAGTATCTCCTACGCGATGGAATTCTTGTTCTTGTAAAAAGCGCAACATGGTCATTTGTACCGAGATTGGGAGGTTGCCAACCTCATCTAGAAACAAAGTACCGCCATCAGCGGCTTTAAGGAGTCCCTCTTTGTCAGCGTCAGCACCGGTAAAGGCACCTTTTTTGTGACCGAAAAGTTCACTCTCCAATACTGAGCTAGGAATTGCCCCACAGTTGATGGCAATAAAGGGTTTTTCTTTGCGTTCAGAATTATAGTGAATTGCTTGGGCAATTAGTTCTTTTCCGGTTCCGGATTCACCAGTAATTAAAGCAGAAGTATCTCGTACTGCAACTTTCTCAACTTTGTCGAGGAGTTGTTGCAAGATGGTTGAAGCTCCGATGATATTGTCAAAATTGAATTTTCCAGCTAATTCTTCCCGTAATTTTTGATTCTCGTTGGCGAGTTGATTATGATTTAAAGCATTGCGCACTCGGAACAGGAGTTCATCCGGTTCAAATGGCTTGGTGAGCATGTCGTATGCACCGCGACGCAAAGCTTGAATCGACATTTCAACGGTGGCAAAGGCGGTAATCATGATAACAGGGATTTCTGGCTCTATTGCTTTTATCCGCTTTAGCACTTCAAGACCATCTATCCCCGGCATTTTGATATCACTGATAACTAGATCCCAAATCCCTGCACGGAACAGTTCTACAGCTTCAAGGGGATCAGTAAAAGTTCTGGTGCCGTGACCCTCATCCATGAGCACCGCTGACATCATGCGGCATAGACCTTCTTCATTATCGACAATCATAATTTTTTTTGCTGGCATGGTAGAGCCTTTGTATAAAATTAAATTCTTAGTTTTAATTATGACGATCCGCTGTTCTTTGAGATATGTAACCCTATGTTTACAGCGAAGCAGAATGAAATATACGCAATTGAAGGTTGTGTGGGTAGTATTTTTTTATTTGCCACTGTGGTTCGAAACAATATGGGTCCATCTTCCCCTTTATACGCCAAATTATTTGTTAAGGTTTAGTTTGCTAACCAGTTGATAATTTGTTCGCTAGTTGGAATTGCCCCCGTAGAAACTACTTGTTCTTCTACCACTATTGCTGGAGTTGAAATCACCTTGTACTGCATGATAGTGGCTAGGTCACTAACTTTTATTACCGTGGCATCGAGGTTTTGGGTGACTATTGTCTGCTCAATTATTTCCAATACTTGATTGCACTTTTTACATCCAGTACCGAGAACTTTTACGCTTTTCATGGGTGAGCTCCTTTATCGTCGTATGGTTTGTTTATAGCCACAGGAGGTTAAAAATCCAACCACTGCAGGTAAATAGGATAAGTAAAATAATAAAAAACATCCCCAACAAGCGCCACTGCATAACTTGTTTTAACATAACAAATTCTGGGAAACTCGCTGCAACAGTACTCATCATTAAGGCCATAGCTGTTCCAATTGGCAAGCCATGTTCAAGTAGACTTTCGATCACTGGAATGATGCCAGTGGCATTGCTATAAAGGGGAATGCCCAATAATACTGCTGCTGGTACCGTCCACCACTGTCCTGCTCCCAAGGTTGCGCTAATCCAGCCGTCTGGGACAAATCCATGTAGCGCTGCTCCTGCACCAACGCCAATAAATACCCATTTCCAAATTCGTTTTACAATAGTTACCAATTCATCTTTAGCAAACTGGTGCCTTTGACCCATGTTCATGGTTTCTAGCTGTAGTGTCCCTGTTGCAGCGGAATCGTCAGATTCATTTGGAATTGCTTCACGCAAGAATGGTTGTAAGTAGCGCTCAGCCTTTAGTAGATCTAGTAGTAGACCACCGACCATCCCGGAAGCTATTCCAACGACAACGTAAATTAAGGTGAATTTCCAACCCAAAATACTCCCTAATAAAACAATAGCAACTTCATTGATCATTGGCGAAGTGATTAGAAATGCCATGGTGATTCCAACCGGAATTCTGGCGGTGGTAAAACCTAAAAAGAGTGGGATGCTCGAGCAGGAGCAAAATGGGGTAATGGCACCGAATAATGAGCCAAGCAAATAACCAAAAAAACGATGTCGGTTCTGCAAATAGTTACGCACCGCTTCAACGTTGAGTGATGCCCGCAGAAAAGCAATGATATAGATCATTACTATCAGCAGCACCAAAATTTTGCTGGTATCTTCGACAAAAAAATGGAGACTTTGTCCTAGGTTGCTAGTTGGAGAAAAATTGGCTATCCCGTAAACGAGCCAATCTGCTAAGTCGGTAAATATTGCTAGCATAGTTCAAGCCGATTTATGGATGTAAGCTTGCTGCGGTCATCTAATACTTGCTGATCATTTTCTAGCCAAGTTGCCAATAGAGGTAGCATTGTGGCGGCAAAATGGTTATTCGGTGCCTCTTCGAGGTGACAGATTACCCATTTTCCTTCTTTACGATCGCCAATCAGGTTTGCTTCCCGTAATAGACTTATGTGTTTCGAAACGGTTGATGGTGATAGTTGAAGAACCGCAGTGATTTCGCAGACACATAAGGGGCGTACTTGTAGTATCTTCAAAATGCGCAATCGATTATTATCAGAAAGGGCTTTATTGGTTTTACTGAGAGTGCGCATATTAATCCTTTGATTCGTCGTTTGGCGAAATGTAGAACTAATATCCTTTTTGGTCAATAGTTTTTTTGTTATTGGTAGGTGGATGTTAAGTCTGATACTTCGGTTTGGTTTTCTCCATTTGTTCTGCGTAGTGGGCAAGGAGCGAGCGACGCGACATCATATAAAGAACATTTTGCGGTTCATCAGCGTCTACAACAGGGATTTCATCGAGATTCCGCGCCGTTAATTTTTTCATGACTTCGGTTAGTGGTTCATCTTGAGTTGCTGAAATTACATTTTTTGTCGCAATGTCGCCAGCAATAACTAAAGTGGGGGGGATATCTTCGTTCAAAATTCGACGAATATCGGTCATCGAAAAAATGCCGACCATCAGCCCATCACCATTTACTACGGGATAGTAAGTAGTTTTGGCTGGGGCTATTTTATCCAAAATGTCTGGAAGCGTCATCCCTTCCGGGATGAGGGTCGGTTTGCGCCCTTTGTCAGCAATGCTCTGGATTTTTATCCCTTCTAGGATATCAATAACAAAGTCACCGAGGTGAGCAGGAGAGTCAAATCGACAGGCAACTTGTTGCTCGTAAATACTATTTTTACGCATGACGATCATTGCGACCACACAGACCAACATCAGCGGGGCGAGCAAGCCGTAATCACCAGTAAGTTCACTGACCATGATCAAGGTGGCAATTGGAGCATTTGCTACCCCAGCAAAAAAACCGGCCATCCCAACTAGGACATAAGCGCGGGGATCTTGTACTAGCATGGGGAATAGAATTTCGGCAGTAGCTCCAAAGGTGCCACCAAGCATTGCACCGATAACTAAGCTTGGGGCAAAAACTCCACCGGATCCGCCAGAAGATATGGTTAAGCTGGTTGCCAGAATTTTTGCTAGGGCAATTACTAACATCACCCAAAGAGCCATTTTGCCGTATAGGGCCGCTTGCACCCAACCATAGCCAGAGCCGAGAACTTGAGGAACAAACATTGCCAACATTCCAAGTAAAAACCCACCAAGTGCTGGTTTTAGCCAGTTGGGGATGGGAAGTTTGCGAAATAGGTTGCGCATGCCGTAAAAGAATTTAACGTAAAGAACCCCAAAAAAAGCACACAATATCCCTAGTAGCAAGTACAGGAGGAGTTCAGATGGTTTGTCGAAGTGGAACAGTGGAGTATCAAGTAGTGGTTTCCAACCGGTGACGGCACCGAAAAGTGAATAAGCAATAATTGAGGAAATTATGCAGGGGATAAGCCCTTCGTGTTCAAAGTCTGGGTCACGGTACAATACTTCTGCCGCAAATAGGGCACCTCCTAGCGGGGAACGGAAAGTAGCGCCAATGCCGCCAGCCATACCAGCCATGAGAAGCAAGCGCCTATCTTGTGCCGATAATCCCAACTTGGTAGCGACAAAAGATCCGAACCCTGCGCCGATTTGGGCTATTGGCCCTTCTCGGCCGGCAGATCCACCTGTACCAATCGTGATTACTGAGGCGATAGTTTTAATTATTGGAACTCGCCCCCGAATGACACCACCTTTGCGGTGAAAAGCTTCAATTGCCCCATCGGTTCCGTGCCCTTCTGCTTCAGGGGCAAAGGTGTAGACTAGCCAACCGGAAATGAGCCCTCCGAGTGCTGGTAGTAAAAACAGGAGCCAGTGGTGAGAGATGGATAAGTTATCGATAAAAGTGCTGAATGAACTTTCTGGTGTGCCTTCAAGTGGGGGATGGAAATGTCCAAATTTTTCGAGCATCAAATGTTCAACACTGTTGGTAGCAAAATAAAATGCTAAGGCACCACCACCAGCAACAATACCTACCGGAATGGCGAGGATTAGTAATCGGAACCCGGTACGCTCGAGTAATTTTAAAACTTGGGGAACCAATTGCATTAAAAATCCGTTTTGCTGCTGTATTTCTTGCGAAATATAGATGGTGATAACAAATAAATATCAGTCCGTATAACAGTTTTATACGGACTGAACAAGGATAAATAGTCAGCGAGCTAAAAAGTGAACCACGCAGATTTTATGTTTTACTCGATAAAGCGTGGGGATAAATATTGTTGATAGAGTTTATCAGCCACTTGGTCGGTATTGTCTCCTGCAAGCTCGGCGAAGGTTAGCAGTGGATCAACAATCGTCAGCCCTTCAGGTTGCCAGCCACTCCAGCTACATTGCTGTCCAAATGGTTGCAGTAGAGTTATTTCTCCATTGGGGTCGGGAACTAAATGCAGTTGCAGCATAGTTTTTAACAGCAGTTCTGGTTGCAGGTATAAGATTGCCCCTTGTGGCTTAAACTTACTAGTAAGTAGGGCGGCACCAAGCTCACCACCGATAAGGACATTCTTGCCGTGGGGTAGGAGTTTAAGTTGGTCGGTTACGTGGGTTATGTTGTCGCCGGGGGGGAGTTGGCAACGTTGTAGAAATAATTTTGGCCGTAAAGTTTCCAAATAACCTAACTGCCAGCGCTGGAGTAACTCTTCGGTGGCGTGTAATTGCCGTTGCCCTTGTTCGTCGATGGTTAAGTTGCCCCGTTTTTCTAGTTCGCCAAACAGGTCACCAATGGCACCGAGGGCAATTCCTGCGTCTTCGGCCAAAGTTCGATAGGTGGCATTAATTGCTTGAGGGTTACGTAAAAGGAGATAGACCAGCTTTAATCCCGCGGGGCGGAATAGGCGATCTGCTCCAGGTGTTTTCGGTGGATGTTTTTGCCCGCCAATCTCAATGTATAGAGGTAATTGGCTTAAAAACAGATTTCCAGCACAATCTGCGTACTCTATCCCTTTTAATTTTAACAGGGCTGCAAGCTTTGGTGAAATATAGTGGCTTACCAATAGCGGGTTGGAATTTAACGGTGCCGTTGAGGTTTTAATCTGATGGATAACTAAATCTGCTAGTTGGGGCGTCAATTTTGGTACAATTTTGATATAATAGTGATTGGTGCCCCACGGACCAGCTATTTTTACCGTTCCTGCGAATGGACCACCACCTTTATGGAGGCGCAATTCGACCTTGCTTTGCGGAATGGTGCTAATTGCTTTAACACTATCGTGGATAATTTGTTCATCATTTAATAATTTTTTTCGTGGCATAACTACCTCTAAATATGAAAAAGTTGTTCATATTGTTGTCATTGTTCATAATGTAATGGAATTGTTATTGGTTGAACAAGGAAAAAATAATGGTTAAGCTTATTTTTAAAGGTTGGGGGATCTGCCGATGAGCACAAGAAACAAGGCGATGCTGTCGATGGTAATGCTGATAGTGATCATTTGTGGGATTTTTCTATTTATGATTTATCGGCAGGGTGAACAGAATATGCTTCGGCTGATTAATAACCGAGCCATTGCGGCCGGTCAAGTTTCCGAATTAACGGTATTGCAAACGGCTAATCAGTATCAGCGACGGATTAAAAGTTTTCTAAATTACCAAGTTTCCCCTACCAGAGCATTGATAATTAAGGCTTTTTCTGAGCGTGACCGAAAAACCTTACTTGCCCTTTCTCAGCCTTTTTTAAAAACTTTAAAACAAGAGAATCCATATTTTGCATCGCTTGCTTGGATAACTCCGAATAATGAAGTCTTTTTGCGGGTACATCGACCAGATGATAAGCCGAAAGATATAAGTAAAAAGCGACTTGACTTGGTAGCTGTCAATAATGAAAAGGTCCAAAATTCTGGTTTTACTATATCTAAAAGGAAGCATCAGTACCGTGTAGTACAGCCGGTTTTTTACCAAGGGGAATATGTTGGGGCGCTGCAAATGGGTATTAATGCAAATTTTCTTATTGAAATGTTGCAGAAGGACTTGGGTTTGTTTGCAGCAATAGCTACTGAAAATAGTGAATATAACAATTGGGACAAGGATAAAAGTGCAACCTTAGAAACAAATACTCACACAGTTTTTTCTTCAAATCAGGACTTCTTGAGCCGATTCATTAATACGGTCGACTGGAGTAACAAGCCTCATGAATTGAGTGATGAGCACCATCAATTTGCTTTAGATAGTCGTACTTATGTATTGCATAGAATCTTTGATATTAAAGATTTTCGTGGGGTATCATTTAGCTCCCTTTTTGTTGCAATTGATATTACGGAGGTAGTGGCGGAAACGCAAAACTTAATCAGTTTTACCTGTTTTCTTAGCTTTGTAATGTTAATTTTTGTGGCGTTGATTTTTTATTATGGTTTTGGTGGATTACTTGAACAGGTTTTAAAGTTAAATAGATCACTTGAACATGCAAACCTTGAACTTGAAGAACGGGTAGAAGAGCGGACAAAAGAATTAAGTGCAGAAATTGAAGAGCGAAAAATTGCCGAGGATAAGCTTACTAGATCGGAGAAGATGGAAGTAGTTGGATTAATGGCTAGCGGAGTAGCCCACGATTTGAATAATATCTTGTCTGGTGTGGTTAGTTACCCAGAACTGTTACTAATGCGGTTGCCAGAAGATAGTAAGTTGCGCGAGCCAATAACATCGATCAAAGAGTCTGGTTTGCGCGCAGCTGCAGTTGTCGCCGACCTTCTTACCGTTGCACGGGGGGCGGCAAAGGTTCGTACCATTTCAAATATTAATGCGCTAATCCTTGAATATATGCAATTCCCTGAGGTGTTAACCCTACTGCAAGAAAACGGTAACGTAAATATAACCACGTCATTGGCGACAAATTTGCCTACGGTGCTGTGTTCCCCAACCCATGTAAATAAATGCCTGATGAATTTGGTGACAAATGCAATTGAATCTCTTGATGGCGCTGGTGAAGTTACAATTAGCAGCTATTTGCAAACATTGCCTAGTCATGCTTGCACCGAGGCCGCACTCCCCGCTGGTGAATACATTGCCGTAACCGTTAAAGACAATGGTTCCGGAATTAGACATGAAGACTTAAGCCATATTTTTGAACCATTTTATACAAAAAAGAAAATGGGGCGTAGTGGCACCGGGATTGGCTTGGCGGTGGTTTGGAACTGTATGGTCGACCATGATGGAAGTGTACTAGTTAGTAGTGATGCAGCACATGGGACGACATTTACACTTCTTTTTCCCGCTTTCTCAGAGAGCGAAAAAATGGGATCAGTCACCTTTAAAAACGAAATTAATAATTATAATGGGGCAGGTGAAACAATTTTAGTTATTGATGATGAGGCGCAATTACGTGATATCGCCAGCAAGATTCTTAGTGGGTTGAATTACCAAGTTCAAGCCGTTGATTCGGGTGAAGCTGCCATTGCCTATGTGAAGGAGCATCCGGTTGATTTGCTCCTGCTAGATATGGTTATGGATCCAGGTTTGGATGGTGATGAGACTTTTGCGAAGATTGTAGCGATGTATCCAGAGCAAAAGGCAGTTATTGTTAGCGGCTACGCTTCTAGTGAGCAGGTTGAGAGTGCCCTCGCTTTAGGAGCGGCAAGTTTTTTGAAAAAACCATACACGGTTGAACAATTGGGTGGTGCTGTAGGAGCTGCATTGCTTGGCGTTTAACATAGTTGTTGTTTGAGGAGCGTATTTAAACAATCAAGCCGCCTAAAGTTTTCACTTTGGCGGCTTGATTGCTGAACGTTTATTTCATGATCTATTCTTACTTATCCATTGGATCACCTTTGTAACCCAACTTTTCCCAATCTAGACGGCCACTATCTCCGTGACAATCGAGGCAACCAAGAGCTTTATCGGCTTCGGCGACCATGTGGTTTATTGACCAGTAAGTTTCAGTTTCAGTAAATTCTATGTTGCCACTGAATTCTAAGTCGTATTCTTTCATGCCTGCGGTTGCAGCGTTTTTCCATGCCGCCGCAGCACCGATTTTTTCGAAGTTAACCCAGTAGGCAGATGGGTCTCCCTTTGGTCCCCAGACCTTCGGAGTGATCATGTAGTTGTTGGTAGCATCGTAAGCCTGCTTGCCGCGATGGACTTTGAACGGCATGATCTTGGCATTTTTATCGTTGATGTCACCAAGTGGTTCGTTAAGGGCGGTAGGTTTTGTAGGGTCAATTTTGTCGCCAATATTGTAAGCATCAGAGGTGCCATTGTACCAGCGATACTCAGGTACAACATTCTTCTCGTAGGTGAAACGGCCCTTCTTCGGGATAAATACCTTATGGCCATGATCTTTTTCAACCTTGGTACCTTTTTCAGAAGCTGACCAGTCCCAAGTCATTTTAGTGCCATCAACTTTAGCATAAGTTGGAATATGGCAAGCTTGGCAGCTAACTTTGGCTGCGTGCGCATTGAGGATAGATT
>JADGED010000001.1:0-8254 GCA_016744555.1 Desulfuromonadaceae bacterium | reverse complement strand
ATGTGGGTCAGCATCATGACACTGCTCACAGGTGACTTTGCTAGTATTGTTTGGCGATACGACCAATGAGTCGCCAGCTATATTGTGTGATTCAGTTGTGTGACATTCCTGACAGGAGTAGTCAAGGCTATCGGTTCCCATGTGGAAATCGACATCAATGGTTGGTTCGATGAGTGCCTTACCAATGTCACCGTGTTTAACGTTGTTGCCTCCACCGCCGAATGCGTGGCAGGTAAGGCAGTCATCGCGTTCAGGAAGACCAACGTTTTGTGCAACTTTGACAAGATCGACCGGATTTTTATCGAACTTTGGATTGCCGGTGAAGCCCGCTGGATTTCCTGCTCCAGCGCTCGACTTTACATATGATCCAGTAGTGTCGTGGCAGATTAAACAGTCAACCTTGGTTTGGTCGGTAAAGTCAAAACTGTCATCTTTCCAGCCGTACCCAACGTGACAACTAGTGCAACGTGGTTCATTTGACTGCACTGCACCGCAGAAATTGTTCATGACGTTGATCTTGCCCCGTTTAACTTTTTTGCCATCAATTATTTGCTCAGACTCCCAGGTCCAATGGGAAGTTGCCATAACTTCTGTAGATGCATCTTCATGGCACTCAAGGCATGCTTGGGTTACTTCTGGTCCACTGTTGAACGGTCCTTCAATGAACTCTGAGTGATCTGTTGCGTTAGCTGCGCCAATGGATAGTAGTAAAAGAGCCATTACTCCAATAGTTCTTAAGAGAAGATCTTGTGAAAGTTTTTGCATGTTTACTCCTGTGGCAGTTAATTGATGAATAAAAATGTTTTTGCGTTGTATAAGGCCATAGCTGGTCAAGTTTGTTTGTCGACTTAATTACCCATGCCGGAAGTTATTTATAAGCCAATCTGATATGGATATAAATTGTACTTATGATATATATGAAAATGCGAATGTTTGTCCGCGGGGGAAGTTATCTGAAAGTTAAATGTGGCGCAAGATTATAATTAGAATAGATCCATAAGCCATAGCTATATATTACTGAGGTAGTTGTAATTGTAGGTGGGTGATGCTTAATCTTCTAGGTAAATAGTATGCATTGAAGAGTGATGCAGTGCGGCATAAATCAGGTCAGTGCTGCACCGCATCTATTTGATTGTGGTGAATTATTTCTTAATCAATCTTTTGGACTAGAACTTCGCGTGGTTTGCCGCTACCATCAGATGGACCAACAATCCCTTCTTGTTCCATCCGTTCAATCATTCTCGCTGCACGGTTATAGCCGACACGAAGGCGGCGCTGTACCATTGAAATAGAGGCTTGGCGACTGTCGGTAACAATCTTTACTGCTTCATCCCAGAGAACATCATACTCCTCTTCTTCACCATTCTCTGTTGTCTCTGCTTCCGGTGCTTTAAGGATAGATTTATCGTAATCGGGCTTGCCTTGTTTCGCCAGAAAATCGACGACTCGCTGTACTTCTAACTCGGAGACAAAGGCACCGTGAACTCGCTGCAAATAGCCAACCCCAGGGGGGAGAAATAGCATGTCGCCCATGCCGAGGAGGGTTTCTGCCCCCATGGAATCGAGGATAGTGCGGGAATCGGTACGGGAGAAAACTTTAAACGAAATCCGCGTTGGAAAGTTAGCCTTGATCAGACCGGTAATAACATCAACACTCGGACGCTGAGTGGCAAGAATAAGGTGGATGCCGGCAGCACGGGCCATTTGGGCAAGACGAGCAATAGACTCTTCGACTTCACGCCCTGCGACCATCATCAGGTCAGCTAACTCATCGACTAAGACAACAATATAAGGAAGGTGACCGTGCTCTAGTTCTTCTTCAGCTTGTAGCGGCAGCTCAACGTCCATTTGCGCATCGAGAAAGTCTTCTGCCTGGTCTGGATCAGGTGGTAGCTCTTCGGTCTCTTTTGCCTCTTTGGCTAGCTTGCGGTTGTAACCATCTATATTTCTAACCCCTTTTGCCGCCATCAACTGGTAGCGACGTTCCATCTCCCTAACCGCCCAAGCTAACGCCAGTGATGCTTTTTTCGGATTCGTTACTACTGGTAGTAACAGGTGGGGGATCCCTTCATAGATTGATAGCTCCAACATCTTTGGATCAATCATAATCAGGCGAACATCTTCTGGTGATGCGCGGTAGAGTAACGAGAGAATCATGGTGTTAATCGATACCGATTTACCACTACCAGTGGAGCCTGCTACAAGCAAGTGGGGCATTTTTGCTAGGTCAGAAACTACTACTTGGCCAAAAATGTCTTTACCTAAGGCCATTGGCAGTTTACCACCGGTCTTTTGAAATGCTTTTGATTCAATGATCTCTTTTAGATAGACCGTTTCACGGGCATTGTTGGGGATTTCAATTCCAACAACACCACGACCGGGAATTGGGGCAACAATGCGGATAGATACCGCTTGCAGCGCCATGGCTAAGTCGTCCTGAAGTCCTGCTATTTTGCTGACCTTTACCCCTGGAGCAGGGGCAAATTCGTACATGGTAACAACTGGTCCTGGTTTGACCTCAACTACGTCGCCTTGAACATTGAAATCGAGGAGCTTTTTTTCCAGCATCCGTGCTGCCATAGTTAAACTATCGCGGTCAATAGGGATGGGTTCATCACCGTCGTGCTCAAGTAATGACACCGCTGGAGCGTGGTAGGTGCCAGTTGGTTCCAGAAATGAAAACGCCTCTTGATTATCTTCAGCCTTTGTCGCTTTAGTCTTTTTTTCCTTGGTGATTTTTACCTCAGGGAGTTTTTTTGTCTCGGGTGGAGCAATTATTGGGGCGTGAATTTCTAGAGTATTTTTCTCTTGTAGGCGCAACTCACGTTTTGCCTGTCGGGCGGTGTTGCGGCGCTCTAACTGGCGTCCGAAGCGTTGCAGAATTCCGTCTAAGAACAGAACCAGTGAAAAACGGGTCGACAAAATAAGAAAAACAAAGAAAAACACCAGTAGGATTATTATGGCTCCACCGATATTAAGATAGTGTGATAACAACTGGGATATTACCCGACCAATTGCGCCACCAGCTTCATTTATTTTACTCCCAAATAATGGCACTGCCGAGAATTTTAGTGCCAACATGGCGCCAATAGTAATCTGCAGCAGGAAAAAAGCGATGAGTCGAGTAATCCGAAAGTGAACGTCACTAAATTTAAGCCAGCGCCAAGCTAAATAAAGGCAGCCAAAAGGCCAGAGCAGGGCAGTTAAACCAAAGGCTTGGTAGAGGAGATCAGCAATATGAGCGCCAAAGATTCCAGCCCAATTATTAATTTGCTCGGGATGAAGATTGTTGTTAAACGATGGGTCGCCATTGTTGTAGCTACCCAAGCAGATGACAAGGAAAACCCCAAGTGCTAGCCAGATCAGTCCCAGAATCTCCTTGTGCATATGTTTGTCTTCGGGAACTTCTGTAATATCTATTTCGTTACTTTTTTTCATAAAGGTTATCTTTTATAGATTTATTGGCAATATTTCCTAGTTACTAGGTTTAACTTAAGAGTGTGTAGGCGATTATACCACTGCCAACTAATAAACAATAGATGGCAAAACCGATTAGACGTTTGCGTCTGACCACGTCCATGAGGCAGCGAATAGCGAATAGTCCGCTAAAAAAAGCAATCAAAGCACCAACTCCATAGGCTGGAATCGATGCGCTGGGGACGTGTTGTAAATCTTTAAGGGATAACAGCATGGCGCCACCAACGGCAGGTAGTGCGAGTAAAAAAGAAAATTTAGCTGCCGCTTCGCCGTCAACACCACGGAGCAAAAGGCAAGCAATGGTGGAACCTGATCGAGAGATGCCGGGGATAATGGCAAACCCCTGTACGGTGCCAACCAAAACCGCATCAGTTAAATTGATTTGATCCAATGGCCGTCCAGTTTGGCGGCGAATTTTTTCGGCTAAAGTTAGAAACGTAGCGGTAACAATCAACATGGAGCCAATAACCAATAGGTTGTCGAATAGACCAGTAAAAAAATCTTTTCCGGTTAGACCAATAATTGCGGTGGGGATTGAACCTAAAAATAACATGTGCAGGGTGTGACGGGTAGTTACAGCTTCTACATCTTTACAGAAATAGCAACGAATCAAGTTCCATACATCGGCACGGAAATAGATTATAACCGCAAAGGTCGTCGCCGCATGGAGAAGGACATCAAAAAAAAGACCTGGTTGTTCGAAGCCAGGGAGAAAGTGTTGCGTAATGGCTAAGTGCCCCGACGAAGAAACCGGGAGGAATTCAGTTAAACCCTGAATCAGCCCGAGAAGGCAAGAGTGTATATAGTTCATTATTGTTTAGACTCACAAAGTTGATAAAAGGTTAATCCTAAAGGGATGATCAGGTCGCAATGTTTATAGCTCAAGAATAAGCGGTAAAATTAGTGGCCGCCTAGCAATTTGCTTGTTGAAACAGCGCCGTAGGGTCTTGCGAACTTCGACCCGAAGTTCCTCCCAGTTGCTAAGCATCTCTTGGCTATGTTCTTGAAGCAGATCGCAGACCGCTTGTTTGGCGTCGTGGAGCAACGCTTCGCTGGCTGGATCGTCTTCAGGGACAAACCCTTTGGTGAAGATATCCGGCCCCTGAACGATTTCTCCGGTAGATTGATTGATTGCCAGCATCATAATTACCAACCCGTGGTTAGCTAGGTGGCGGCGGTCACGCAATTCCATAGTGCCGACATCGCCAACACCTTTGCCGTCGACAAAAATACGCCCGGTTTCAAAATTTTCGCCGAAGGTAAGACCGTTATCATCGATAATAAGTTGCTGACCATTTTCTAGCACCTTAGAATTTTCCGCCGATAATCCCATCTCTATTGCTAGTTGCCGGTGTTTGACCAGATGGCGATACTCTCCGTGTACCGGGACAAAGTATTGCGGTTTTATCAGGTTGTGTACCAGCTTTAACTCTTCGCGACTAGCGTGGCCAGAAACGTGGATTTCGCTGGTGGTTTCGTAGAAAACTTCGGCACCACGGCGATAGAGGTTATTGATTAAATCGCTGATCGACTTTTCGTTGCCGGGGATGAATTTTGACGACAAAATTACGGTATCGCCCGGAACCAGCTCAATCTTTTTATGATCACCAAGGGCGATCCGCATCAACGCACTTAATGGCTCACCTTGACTGCCGGTAGTGATGATTAGTACCTGCTCTGGCGGTAAATTGCGCATTTGGCGCAGGTCGATAAATTGATCAGCATCGATATTCAAGTAGCCAAGTTGGCGGGCAATATCAACATTGCTGACCATGCTGCGGCCATTAATTAGGATTTTACGCCCCGCTTTTTTTGCGGCGTCGGCAATCTGCTGAATGCGGTGGATATTTGATGAAAACGTTGCGACTATAACCCGTTGCGCACATTGGGGGATCATTTCGTCAAGGACTTTACCAACGGTTTTTTCCGATAAAGTGTACCCCTCGTTTTCTACGTTGGTAGAATCCGCAAGGAGAAGTAGAACCCCCTCTTCCCCAAGTTCCGCTAGGCGGGCTAAATCGGTATTTTCACCATCGACTGGAGTTTGATCAATTTTAAAGTCACCGGTATGGATTATTGTTCCAGCCGAGGTGCCAATAGCATAGCCAACACCATCAACAATTGAGTGGGCAGCTCGGTACGCTTCAATTGTAAATGGCTGTATGTCAATTTTTTCTCGGGGGGCTATTTGTACTAGTTCTACATGGCGCTCTAGTTCGAATTCTTTGAGCTTGTTGCGTAGTAAACCCAAGGTAAGGCAAGTCCCGTAAATGGTTGGCTCACCAAGTTGTTGCCAAAGGAATGGAATGGCTCCAATGTGATCTTCATGGCCGTGGGTTAAGATTAGGGCGACTATATCGTCGCTACGTTGAGTAAGTATCGATACGTCTGGTAGGACGAGGTCGATGCCAAACATGTAGGCTTCGGGAAACATCAGTCCACAGTCAATAAGGATGATTTTGCCTTCAGACTCAACAGCCATGAGGTTCATGCCAATTTCACCAAGGCCACCAAATGGCATAAGGCTGATTTGTTTGCTGGTGTTTTCAGGCATCGGTGGTTCCCCCCTCGAGACAGTCGGCAATCTGTTTGTGGGCATTATCGGTTAGCTCATCTAGGTTGCTGTTGCTATTTTCGGTGTCAATTGGCGGTAAGAATTCTATCGAAACTGATCCCGATGATACTTTGAATTGGTCTTTAGGTAGTCTCTCGTAGCTCCCTTGAATGGCGATGGGGATTACTGGAACTTTCGCCTTTACTGCAATTAGCAATGCCCCCTTTTTGAATTCTTGTAGCTTACCGTCTGGGGAGCGGGTCCCTTCTGGAAAAATAATTACTGAAGTGCCATCTTTTATCTGTCTTGAAGCGGCATTTATACTTTTCATCATTTCGCGCCGGTTTGAACGATCAATAGGAATACAACCGACTGCTTTCATTGCCGCGCCGAAGAGTGGAACTTTAAATAGTTCCTGTTTTGCTAACCAGCTAAATTGAATCGGTAAACTAGAGTAGATTATGGGTATGTCAAAATTGCTTTGATGGTTGGACACATAAATTGCGGGAGTATTAGCGGGTATATTTTCGCGACCCTTAACAGTTATTTTTAATCCACCGGCCCAGTTGCAGCCTTTGCCCCAGAAACGAATATATGAGTGGGCAGATTGTTTGCTGACTAATGATATTAGTAACGCCACCACAGCTGAGAAGATTGTCCATGGAAAAAATATTAAACAATAAAAAAAAGTTCGCCCCACTTAGGTTGCCTCCAAATAATTTTATTAATCTCTCACTCTATCAGATTATTAAGGTTGTGGCGAGGGTAAGCAGCTAAATTTGTTACCGTTGGCGGTTAATTTATAGTGGCAGGGTTATCATTGGCAATTAAAGTAAGGGTGTTCCGGTTTATAGGGGGAGAATTAAATTTGAAGGTAGCGTTTGACTGGGAGCTTAGCCCCATAGGTCAATATCCATTTTTTGAGCCTGTTTGTTGTTAATAGATTGCAGCCAGAAGTTGCGTTCTTTGTTGACTACTTCAGCAGTAGTGGTCTTTTGAATTTTTTTAACTAAAACACTGTAGTCACTGGAAAAAAAATGAATTACTCGACCTAAATCTCCCCCCAAATTAGAGGCAACCAGCGGAATTTTTTCATTCTCAAGAAATTCTTGAATAAAGCGGGTGTTAACACTTCCTACACATAAGAAATTGGGTGTATCTTTTGATGTTTTTAAAACATTGCCACCACCAAAAGCTTTGGCTTGTAGTCGGTGTTTTTTTGCACCCTGTTTTAACATTTCGTTAATAAGTAGTTCCATGGCATGGATCCCATATCTACCCGCTTGCGATTGGATTAAGTCCATATCTTTGGGATATCTATGGTTGGCCAATAAAAAATGGTTCATGCCGATAACTTTGCTAACGGGATCGTATAGGCATGCGGCAACGCAGGAACCAAGGAGGGTGGATAAGATAATATCACCCCTAGTTACAAATTGTTCCCCAGGGTAAATTTGCACGCGGTCGTCGGTTGATAAAGCTTTTTTAAGGGTCTGCATGGGTAATGGGTTAATCCAAGTCGTTTAATTCTTGCTGAATATAGTCTATCTGCGAGTTCTTAACAAAAAATATCATTTCTTATCTGTATAAAGTGAAGCTTTGCTGTTGTCCAGCGCAAACTGTTTGCTTGTTATGGTCTTTTTATTATTATGCAAATCAGTCGGTGTAGGATGCTAGCTGCGATAGCGTCGGATAGGGGGGGGTAATGGTCAATTCGGGTGCATATCCTTGCCTAAATCAGCCACCAGGTTTATATGAAACCTACCGCCTGTTCTAGCTTTAAATCGACCACCAATTATGATTACAAAACCGCCATCCGGATAAAAGAGTGGCGGTTGCAAACCCACTACATTTGAGACGTTAAATTATAAAAGCTCCGGCTAGAATCTTGGGCAACATTTCGTTACAATCAAGGAGGCTGGAAAATGCCTGTTTATTAATCTCAAAGGTAAAAAATCCTAAAAGCAGTTAAATTAGTTTAAATTCTTGTAAATATTTTAACAGTTTAGTTTTTTCTATAGGTTTAACTAGATACCCATCACATTGATCCTTAAATGACGACATGATATTTTTCCCATCACCCAGGGAGGTTGTCATGATAACTTTCGCCCCCATGCCAGGCCCAATATCAAAACTTCCTTCGATTTCTCGGATTTTTTTTAAAGCTTCGGTTCCATCCATTTCGGGCATTATAATATCTAGAGCAATAAGGTTGTATGGAGC
>JADGED010000019.1:12039-19152 GCA_016744555.1 Desulfuromonadaceae bacterium | reverse complement strand
AATTCTTTCTATATATTACAGTTTAAATTTAACTACTCTGCGGCTACCACAAATAGTAACCAATTAATACTCCAAATGGGGAGCATAATTTCATCATTTCTTACTGTACCCAAGTTCACGCAACATGCGCTCGTTTTGACTCCAATCTTTATCTACTCGGACAAACAACTCGAGAAACACGCGAGTTCCAAGCAAGCGCTCAATCTCTCTTCGCGCTGACTGCCCAATAGACTTGATCTTCTGCCCACCCTTACCTACAATT
This sequence comes from Desulfuromonadaceae bacterium, assembly GCA_016744555.1. GTDB lineage: Bacteria > Desulfobacterota > Desulfuromonadia > Desulfuromonadales > Geopsychrobacteraceae > Desulfuromusa. Next base: position 18,890 of record JADGED010000019.1, on the reverse strand, counting down.
ATTTTCTTATGACTATCACGCTCTACATGAATTGTTGCCTGAATAACCACCAAATTCTTTTCTGGTTGTTCGCTAAATGAATCAACCTTTACTCCAACGCCATAAGGAATTTCTTCACTGGTTGTACGCATTATTTTCTCACGCACCATCTCAGCAACAATAAACTTTTCAGGCTGATCAGTAACCAAATCATCGGGATAATATTGTGGCCCTTGGGGTAAATATTTTTCAACTTCCTTTAGCATCAGCTCTACCCCATTACCAGTTTCAGCCGAGATAGGTATTACTTGGGCGAAATCAAACCGTTCACTATATTGTTGAATCAATTTGAGCAGATCGGGGGCTTTTACCAAATCAAGTTTATTTATAATCAAAAACACAGGTACTGATGATTTCTCCAACAGCCTAAGGATATATTCATCTCCACCACCAGGGGCATCATTTGCCTCAACCAGAAACAAAATCAAATCGACATCGGAGCATGCACCGACAGCTTGATCAACCATGAACCGGTTTAATTTCCCCTTCGCCTTATGGATACCGGGGGTGTCGACAAACAACGCCTGCCCAGCAGGAAAATTGTGAATCCCAAGAATTCTATTACGGGTAGTTTGCGGTTTATTTGAAGTTATAGCAATTTTCTGCCCAAGAATTCGGTTTAGCAGTGTCGATTTACCAACATTAGGACGACCAATTATTGCAATATAACCTGATAAAAAATTTTCTTCTTCCATATTTATAATTACTTCTCTCGCAAAAGGGGATGATCTAGTGCAGCAGCTGCTGCTTTTTGTTCGGCATTTTTTTTACTGCTACCACTGCCCTTACCAATTAACTTCCCGGAAAAATGTACCTCCGTCGAAAAAATACGTTCATGGTCGGGACCTGAAACTTGTGCCAATATATATTCTGGCAACTTACCATACATGGCTTGCAAACGCTCCTGTAGACAAGTCTTATAATCACTTCCATACCGAATTTGTGCCGACTTATCAATCGTATCACTGAAAACTTCTGCTATCACCTGACTCACAATGCTGAACCCAGCATCGCAATAAATTGCCCCCAACAAAGCTTCTAAAGCATCGGCAAGTAAACTCGATTTTTCTCGGCCACCGCTCTTCAACTCACCCTTACCTAAACGTATAGCGGCACCAATATGTAATTGTCTAGCAATCTCTGACAAGCCTTTCTCGCTGACAACTTCTGCCCGTATTCGGGTTAAACCACCTTCGGGAATATCAGGATATTGACGATAGACCAAATCACTAACAGCTAGTTCCAAAACCGCATCGCCAAGGAATTCTAGCCTTTCATTATGCAGCACGTATTCAGTCTGTTCATTGCTGAAAGACTTATGGGTTAACGCCTGTAACAATAGCTGCTGATCACTAAAATCGTAACCGATAGTTTTTTCAATTTTATCCAACGAATTTCCCACTTTAACTCCTTACGGCAACAATCTGGGCGGAGTATAACCAAATCGCCGCAGCAGTTCAATCAATTGCGCAGCTAAACTGCCGATTTATCCTGTTATCCCCCCTTTAACCTTGATTATAAACTTACAGTTTCCCTATAATGCTGCCACCTGTAACAAAGAAAAATTTATTCTACTTTTTATCATCAAATAATCACTAGATTGCATATATTACACCATGAGTTTTGACACCATAACTGGACATAATCAGCAGAAAAAAATTCTGCTCCAGACAATTAGTAGTAACCGCATCTCCCATGCCTACCTTTTTACTGGCCCCGAAGGGGTTGGTAAACGCTTGATGGCGATGGCATTTGTCCAAAGGTTGCTTTGCATAACCGGTGACGGTTGCGGCCAATGCTCGGCATGCCAAAAAGTAAACAATGACAACCATCCAGATCTCCACTTTATTGATACCGATGGAGCAACAATAAAAATTGACAAAGTCCGCGCCCTGCAAAAAGAACTATCCCTGCGACCACTCGAAGGAAAATATAAAATTTGCATTATTGACGGTGCCGACTTGTTTAATATCAATGCCGCCAATGCCTTACTCAAAACGCTGGAAGAACCACAATCTGGAACAGTTTTAATTTTACTGTCGAGCCAACCACAAAAATTAATATCAACAATTCTTTCTCGCTGTCAGCAGATGCCATTTTCACGTTTACCAAAAGAACAAATGGCTACAATTTTACGACATAAACTTGACCTTGATGAAACCGCTGCAACCATCTTGGCAGCCTTATCAGATGGTAGCTTTACAAAGGCCTTAGGCAGCAAGCAAGAGCTTTTCTTGAAAAAACGTGCAAAACTGATTCAATCCTTGTCAGCGCTGTCTACAGGAAGTACTATCCCCCTTTTCACCTTTGCAGCAGAACTTAAGGCAGAAGAGGAATCTCTGATAGACATTTTAGATATTTTTCGTTCGTTTTACCGTGACATTTTACTATTAAAAAACCATCAACCAGAGACAATGTTGGTTAATATAGATCTACTTAACTTGCTTAAAAGAGAGCTAAATACTACAACTACCAGCCTTATGACCAAACTCAAAGCGTTGGAAGCTACTAACTATCACATACAACGTAATGTCAATTTAAGTTTGGCACTAGAAATTATGTTAATGCGAATAGTAAATGCATAAAGGGAAAAGCTTAATGGATAACCTTAATATAGTAAGTATATCTTTTCATAATGCAGGAAAGATTTTTGATTTTGACGCATTAGATTTTGAATTAAAAATTGGCGATAAAGTTATCGTTGAAACCGAACGTGGCCGTGCCATGGGTAAAGTAGTTACTGCACCACGCAAAACTTCACCTGATAAGACTCCGCCCAAGCTTAAAGCTATTTTGCGAACCGCAACCGAAGCTGACCTGCAAATGGCAGAAGGTAACGTACAACGAGAAAAAGAAGCTCAAGTTTTTTGTCAACAACGCGTTAAACAACGCAATATGGACATGAAACTTGTACGGGCAGAATACCTATTTGATGGGTCAAAGATAATTTTCTATTTTACTGCTGATGGACGGGTAGATTTTCGAGAACTAGTACGTGATTTGGCTCAACACTTTCGTACGCGTATTGAAATGCGTCAAATCGGAGTGCGAGACGAAGCAAAGCAAGTTGGTGGATTAGGTATATGCGGTAGAGAACTTTGCTGTAGCAGTCACCTGCGCGATTTTGTGCCAGTATCTGTTAAAATGGCGAAAGCTCAAGGCTTGGCTTTAAACCCGACCAAAATTTCTGGTCAATGTGGACGTTTACTTTGCTGCCTAGCCTATGAGTATGAAACCTACAACGAGATGAAAAAAGGTCTGCCAAAATGCGGTAAAAAAGTTCAACTAAAAGCTGGTGGTGCAGAGGTAATTTCACGGGATATTTTGGCACAAAAAGTCACCCTTTCGTGCAATGGTGAGCGCTGCCAAATGCACATCGACGAATTGCAAAAAGAAATTTCTGAAGCTGCAAATGGATCAACAGAGCCGGCCAAAAAACCGGCCCAGCAAAACAAAAGAAATAGGCCACCCAGAACCGACAAAAACAGAAATAAACCCAAAGAGACATCGCAGCGACCTGAAAACAAAGATAAACCAGTTCAGGAACAGGCAAAAACACAAAATCCTGAAACTAAGGATGGCGGCAGCCCAGAAAAAAGCAAGCGGCGACGCAGACGTCCACGGCGACGGACAAACCGTCCTAACAAGCCTACTGAAAACAAATAATTACTCAGCTTACAGGAGTTTTAAATGAGCAAAACATATTACGTTACGACCCCTATTTATTACGTCAACGATGTTCCACACATTGGTCACGCTTACACTACATTAGCTTGTGATGTAATATCTCGCTATAAGCGTGCCCGTGGTTATAATGTTGAATTTTTAACTGGTACAGATGAACACGGACAAAAAGTTGAAGCTGCTGCTAAAGCAAATGGCGAAACACCTCTAGAACTTGCTGACCGGGTAGTTAAACGCTTTCAAGCGCTCTGGACAAAACTCAATATTTCTAATACCGATTTCATCCGTACTACTCAAGAGCGTCATAAATACACAGTACAAGAACAGTTTAAATCTATAGAAGCCAAAGGTGATATTTATCTGGGAGAATACGAAGATTGGTACTGTACCCCATGTGAAACCTTCTGGACTGAAACCCAATTACTCGATGGCAACTGTCCAGACTGTGGTCGCGCTACGACAAAGCTCAAAGAAGAGTCATATTTCTTTCGGATGAGCAAATACTCTGATCAACTATTGCAACACATTAAAGATAACCCCGATTTCATTCAGCCTAAATCACGTCGCAACGAGATCCTCAGTTTTATTAGTGAAGGCTTGCGTGATCTATCTATCTCCAGAACAACATTTGCTTGGGGCATTCCGGTCCCAGGCAATGAAAAACACGTTATTTACGTTTGGTTTGATGCCCTCCATAACTATATTTCTGGCTTGGGCTACCCCGAAGATAAGGATGGAAAATTCGCAAATTATTGGCCTGCAACGCACATAATAGGTAAAGATATTTTACGTTTTCATGCCGTCTACTGGCCAACCTTCTTAATGGCTGCAGGACTACCATTACCAGAAAAAGTTTTTGCCCATGGCTGGTGGACAGTTGAAGGACAAAAAATGAGTAAAAGCCTGCGGAATGTTGTCGAGCCGAATATGCTTATCGATAAATACAGTGTCGATGCAATTCGTTACTTCCTCCTCCGTGAAGTTCCTTTTGGTCTTGATGGTGATTTTTCTCATAGCGCTTTGGTCAACCGTATCAATTCTGACCTTGCTAACGACCTTGGTAATCTTGTCAGTCGCTCCACTGCGATGGTCGGGAAATACTTTGACGGCATTCTACCTACGCCAATTGCAGCCGATTCAACCGATCAAGCATTAATTGACCTGTTTGCCACTAACATCACCAAGGTTGATAAATTACTCGACGAATTAGCCTTCAACAAAACCCTAAATACAATTTGGGAACTGATTTCTGCGGGCAATAAGTATATTGACGAAACCGCTCCTTGGACTTTGGCAAAAGACCCTGAGCAGCGTGAGCGCTTAGGTTCAGTTATGTATAATCTCCTTGAATCAATTCGGATTATCGCCCTTTTAGTCGCTCCATTCATGCCCGAAACTGGAAGTAAAATATTACAGATTCTACAACAAGATGGCGACAATCTTTCCCTTGATGAACAAGACCAATGGGGTGGATTAAAACCCGGAATAAAGATCGAGAAAGCAACTCCCCTTTTCCCAAGAATCGAAACTGAGTAATTTAAAATTATTTGACTATAGCGATAGATTAATTTGGAGTATAAATTGTCAAGCGACCAATTACCGATGCTGGTTGATAGCCATGCTCACCTTGATGGTAAACAGTTTGCCGAAGACTTAGATGCAACGGTTAAACGGGCGACAGAAAATGGGATTAGCCATATACTTACTATCGGCTGCGACCTGCAGAGTTCAGCTGATAGCATCAAGGTAGCCGAACAATACGATAACATCTATGCCGCTGTGGGAGTTCATCCACACGATGCAACAGAAATAAATTCTCAAGCCTTAGAAAAACTACGGACAATGCTTAGTCACCCGAAGGTAGTTGCCTTAGGAGAGATTGGGCTCGATTTTTACCGCGATCGTTCTCCGAGGGACGTACAAAGGAATGCGTTTAGAAAACAAATCCGCTTAGCGCACGAGGTAAACAAACCGATAGTCGTTCACGATCGCGATGCCCACACCGAAGTGATAGATATTCTCAGAGAAGAAAATGCTTCCAAAACTGGTGGTGTACTACACTGTTTTAGTGGCGATCTTAACATGGCAAAGCAATGCCTTGATCTCGGATTCTACCTCTCCTTCACTGGTACTATTACTTATCCAAAAAATAATGCTATCAGAGAGATTATCAAACAAATTCCAATAGACCGAATGCTTATTGAAACCGATTGCCCCTACTTGACACCACAAAAATTTCGAGGCAAACGCAATGAACCAGCATATGTCCGTTTTACCGCTGAAAAAATGGCCGAAATAAAAGGGCTGACCATTGATGATGTAGCAAGAGTTACAAGCCGTAACTGCTACGATTTATTTGGCTTTGGTACTGTTGACCAAGATAGTAAAATTGCTTACCAGATTCGCGATTCATTGTATCTAAACATTACTAACCGATGCACCAACAGCTGTATTTTTTGTGCAAAGTTTAAGGATTTTGTCGTCAAAGGGCATGAGCTACAATTAGATCATGAACCTTCAGTTGATGAGCTTAAACGTGTTATCGGAGATCCAACTAAATATGATGAAATTGTATTCTGTGGTTACGGCGAGCCACTATTACGCTTAGACTTGATCATTGAATTATCACAATGGCTTAAGCAGCAAGGTATAAAAGTAAGAATCAATAGTGACGGCCAAGCAAACTTAGTTCATCAGCAAAACGTTTTGCCTAAGCTTACAGGTTTAGTTGACGCTATATCCATTTCACTAAATGCGCATGATGCACACACCTATCACCATCTTTGCCGTTCAACCTATGGTGAAACACAAAGCTATCAAGCGGTGAAAGACTTTTTAAAACAAGCAACGGCCCACATTCCAGAAGTAATTGCAACTGCAGTTACTTACCCTGGCGTTGATATCGAGGCTTGCAAACAGATAGCCTCCGAACTCGGCGTTAAATTTCGCTCTAGGGAATATAACGAGGTCGGATAATATATCCAATAATTTCATTACATAAGAAACAAAAAAAAAGGTTCCGGTATAAATAAATACCGGAACCTTTTTTAATATGGCGGGAGTGACGAGACTTGAACTCGCGACATCTTGCGTGACAGGCAAGCACTCTAACCAACTGAGCTACACCC
>JADGED010000019.1:0-11902 GCA_016744555.1 Desulfuromonadaceae bacterium | reverse complement strand
GGCGAAGAGGGGCTCGAACCCCCGACATCCTGCTTGTAAGGCAGGCGCTCTCCCAGCTGAGCTATTCGCCCGGGAAAAATATATGCTTTTAAATGGCGGGAGTGACGAGACTTGAACTCGCGACATCTTGCGTGACAGGCAAGCACTCTAACCAACTGAGCTACACCCCCGAATTTGACGGTATTATCGTCAACTGTCGTACAAAAGCACAACATCTTTATACATAAAAATAGGAAGTTATCGATGCCCACATGGGAATGAAGATGGACAGCTATAGACTTCCTACTTCTTGTACCTATTTATTACAGATTACGCTTATACGTTTACTGCATCTTTCAAAGCTTTACCAGCTTTAAATTTTGGAACTTTTGCAGCAGCAATCTGAATCTTTTCACCAGTTTGAGGGTTTTGACCAGTACGAGCAGCACGATCACCTACACTGAAAGTTCCGAAACCAACCATAGCAACTTTTTCACCAGCTTTAAGTGCATCAGTTACTGTTTCAGTAAAAGCTTTTAGCGCACCTTCTGCATCAGTTTTGCTAAGCCCCGCCTTTTCTGCCATTGCATTGACCAGATCTGCCTTAGTCACAAGCATACCTCCTATAAAGTTTTAAAGAATTACATCCACACGAAAACTCGGTAAGATATATCAGGTTTTCGAAAAAACTGTCAAGTTGTTTTTCCCCATTTTTCGGGCTTTCCACTAATAAAAAACAGATTCAAAAAATTACTGTTGTGTACTATTGGTGTCGACATGAATTAAAGCCAAATCAAGCACCTGATCCATACTACTTACCGCACATATGTCAAGTGATTTAATCAATGTAGCGGACAATTCAAGCAAATCTTTACTATTATCAGCAGGAATCACGACCGTCTTAATCCCTCCACGACGAGCTGCCAATAACTTTTCCTTTAATCCTCCAATAGCTAATACTCGACCACGTAAAGTTACTTCGCCGGTCATAGCCAGATCTTTCCGTATAGCTGTTCCAGTTAAAGCTGAAGCTAACGCCGTAGAGATAGTAATGCCCGCTGAAGGTCCATCTTTTGGAACTGCACCTTCTGGAACATGAATATGGATATCAAGCTTAGAGTAAAAATTTTGATCTAGATCCAACTCTTCCCAGCGTGACCGAATATAACTAAGTGCTGCTTGTGCAGACTCCTGCATAACATCACCCAACTGGCCAGTAATGGTCAACTTACCCTGGCCAGGCAAAGTTGTCACCTCTATCGACAGTAATTCTCCGCCTGTTTGAGTCCATGCCAATCCAGTTGCTAAACCAACCTGACTTTGCTCCTCACAAATACCGTGTCTATATTGCGAAACACCTAAAAGCTTTTGAATTTGTTTTTCCCCAATTCTAAACTTCTTATCGTCTTGAGCAAGCAAGGTTTGTCGTGCGATCTTGCGCATAACCGAAGCAATATTACGATCTAAACTACGAACACCAGATTCGCGGGTGTAATGGCGTATAATTTCGTAAATAGCACGATCAGAAAAGGAAATATGCCCTGAGGTAAGCCCATGAGCCTCAATCTGCTTATCAAGTAAATATCTGCGAGCAATATGCAATTTTTCTTCTTCTGAATAACCGTCAACCCTGATCACTTCAAGTCGATCATGGAGCGGCAATGGGATTGCTTGCATATTATTGGCAGTAGCAATAAATAAAACTTGTGATAAATCGTATTCAACATCAAGAAAATGGTCAGAAAAACTATTATTTTGTTCTGGATCTAGAACTTCAAGCAATGCCGAGGATGGATCGCCACGGAAGTCGGTACTCATCTTGTCGATTTCGTCCAACATAAACACTGGGTTCTTCACTCCAGACTTACGGATACCCTGTATAATCTTACCGGGCATGGCCCCAATATAAGTCCTTCTATGTCCACGAATTTCAGCTTCATCACGAACACCACCCAAAGAGATACGTACCAATTTACGCTGTAACGCTTTAGCGATAGACTTTCCTAAAGAAGTTTTTCCGACTCCGGGGGGGCCAACTAAACACAAAATTGGACCTTTAATTTGTTTCACTAGCGCCTGAACCGCCAAATATTCAAGAACACGCTCTTTTACCTTATCTAAACCATAATGATCAGCCTCAAGAATTTCTTCTGCCAATAATAAATCATGACAATCATCGGTTCCATCTTGCCAAGGTAAAGCCAACAACCATTCAATATAATTGCGTACCACTGTGGCTTCTGCCGACATTGGCGACATCATTTTTAGTTTGCGTAATTCAGTTTTGGCTTTATCGGTAGCTTCTTCCGACATATTTTTACTATTAATTTGCTCTTCAAACTCAATAATTTCTTGCTTGAACTCGTCTTGGCCACCAAGTTCTTTTTGGATCGCACGCATCTGCTCATTCAGGTAATACTCTTTATGACTGCGCTCCATCTGACTTTTAACCCGACTGCGAATTTTCACCTCTACCTGAAGAATTTCAATTTCTTGTTCAAGCAATACCAGTAGATGTTCCAACCTTTGGCCAGAATCGACAATTTCGAGCAACTCTTGTTTATCAGCAATTGGAATTTGCAGATGACCTGAAACAGTATCAGCTAATCTAGCAGGGTCATTTATACCAGCGATCGTAGTACTTACCTCTGCTGGCATTTTTTTATTTAATCTAACATAGCCATCAAAGCTATCCTTAATTGCCCTAATTACTGCATCCACCTCAGAGATATCTGCCAACACCATAGGCAGAGGGTCTACTTCGGCCTGAATAAATTTATCTCCTCCGGCATAACTACTGACTTCACCACGCCAACAACCCTCTACCAGAACTTTAACTGTTCCATCAGGTAGTTTGAGAAGTTTTTCAATTTTTCCAACAACACCGACTCTATAGAGATCGTCCTCTTCAGGGTCATCAACCTTGGGATCTTTCTGACTCACCAGAAAAATCAACTTATCCCCATCGAATGCCTCTTCTATAGCAGCAATTGATTGCTTTCTTCCAACAAACAAAGGGACAACCATATAGGGAAAAACTACTATGTCCCGTAGTGGTAAAAGTGGCAACAATGTTGATATAGGTTGATCGATTTGTTCGACAAAATCTGTCATAAAATTCAAGTCCGTAAAATAAAATGGAGCGCATCGTCGATATACAACTTTGCGCCCCAATATATAAAATAAACATTTCCGAGGAAGCTAATAGCTTTAACTATTAAGCACTTTCCGCAATATCATAAAGGACAACTGGATTGACCCCTTTAGTAATTACCTCTTCATTCAAAACAACTTCTTTAACTTTATCTTGAGAAGGGATATCGTACATTACATCAAGCATGGCATTTTCAAGGATTGAGCGTAATCCCCGCGCACCAGTTTTCCGCTCTAGGGCCTCTTTTGCTATTGCAACTAGGGCCCCATCAGTAAATTTGAGTCGCACATTTTCCATTTCAAACAAACGCTGATACTGCTTTACCAATGCATTTTTAGGTTCACGCAAAATTTGTATCAATGCTTCTTCATCAAGCTCACCAAGGGTGGCAATTACCGGCATCCGACCAACAAACTCTGGAATCAAACCAAACTTAAGTAGATCAGTTGGTTGTACCTGAGCAAGAAGATCACCTAGATCTTCATCTTTAATTGAACGAACTTCAGCACCAAAACCCATAGTTTTAGTTTTTAAACGCTTACTTATAACTTTTTCCAAACCAGAAAAAGCACCACCACAAATAAACAAGATATTTGTAGTATCAACTTTGAGGAATTCTTGTTGTGGATGCTTACGACCACCCTTAGGTGGAACACTAGCAGTGGTCCCTTCGACAATTTTCAAAAGCGCTTGCTGGACACCCTCACCAGAGACATCTCTAGTAATTGATGGAGATTCAGTTTTACGAGCAATTTTATCTACTTCATCAATATAAATTATACCTTTTTGCGCTTTTTCTAAATCGTAATCGGCTGCTTGCAACAAGCTGAGAATAATATTTTCAACGTCCTCACCAACATAACCAGCTTCAGTGAGATTAGTTGCATCGGCAATGGTAAAAGGAACATCCAAAACCTTAGCTAAGGTCTGCGCTAAAAGAGTCTTACCACTACCAGTAGGGCCAAGCAGTAAAACGTTGCTTTTCTGGATTTCAACACCGTCTCCGGCATCAACCGCTTCTACCCTTTTATAATGATTATATACTGCAACAGATAGAACCTTTTTTGCTAAGTCCTGTCCCACAATATATTCATCAAGAACATCTTTTATTTCAACCGGTTTAGGAAGCTTTTTCGTATCAGAATCGGCAGTTTGGTCTAAGCGCAATTCTTCATCGATAATATCATTGCAGAGCTCAATACACTCGTCGCATATATATACTGTTGGTCCAGCAATCAGTTTTTTAACTTCGTCTTGTGCTTTACCACAAAAAGAACAGGTCAACTGACTATTATCATCTTTTGAACCCACGTGTTATACCTCCGTACCCGACTAATCTAAGATTTTTGTTCAACTATTGAATCGATAATACCATAGTTACATGCAGTTTCGCTATCCATGAAATTATCGCGCTCTGTGTCAGCGGCAATCTTTTCTATATCCTGACCACTATGTTTGGCCAAAATCCCATTTAAGCTTTCACGCATACGCAAAATTTCTTTTGCATGAATATCGATATCGGTAGCTTGACCTTGAAACCCACCTAATGGTTGATGGATCATTATCCGTGCATTAGGCAAAGCAAAGCGCTTCCCTGCTTCCCCAGCAGTTAGCAGAAGAGCTCCCATACTTGCAGCTTGACCAACGCAAATAGTTGAAACCGGAGCCTTTAAGTACTGCATAGTATCGTAAATTGCCATACCTGCAGTAACAACTCCACCTGGAGAATTTATATACAGATGGATATCACGATCAGGATCTTCAGACTCCAGAAACAGCATCTGGGCAATAATCAGATTGGCCATATGGTCTTCAACTTCACCACTGAGAAAAATGATTCTATCTTTCAACAGACGTGAATAGATGTCATATGCACGCTCACCGCGCCCACTGTCCTCTACGACCATAGGTACCAAACTCATATTAAGCTCCCTCTTCCTCGCCTGCAGCATCTGCTTCTACTTCCGGTGCTGGTGGCTCAACTTCGGTAACTTCAGAATTTTCGAGTAAAAAGCTGGTCACCTTCTCTTGCAAAATTTGACCTTTTAAGCCCGCCAAAGCCTGCTGATTTTCAAAATATTTTTCAACTTGCTCTAAAGGGACATTGCTATCGTCAGCAAAAGCTTGCATCTTTTCCTTAACTACGTCTTCATCAACGGTAAGGTTTTCTTGCAATGCAATTGTGTCTAGGACAATCTCACCCTTTACTTGCTGAACTGCCATATCACGATAAGTTGTAGCAAATGTCTCTTCGTTCATACCAAGCATTTCAAGGGTCATCCCTTGAGCTTTCAATTTCTGAGTAAAACTATCTTTCAAGTGATGTAGCTGATTTGCAATCATTCCTTCAGGGACATCAAAAGAGTTATTTTCAAGCAAGGCATTCATCAAATTTTCTTGCAGTTGACCATCAACCCGTTGTTGTTCTTGAGCAATAGTTGCATCCTTGATTTTACCTTTAAGATCTTCCAAGTTTTCCGCTTCAAATTCTTTTGCCAAAGCATCAGTCATCTTAGGAACAATCTTCTCTTTAATTTCTTTCACCAAAACTTTAAACACCGCAGGCTTGCCAGCTAAGTCTTTAGAACCGTAACCTTCAGGGAAAGTTACTTCAACATCCTTTTCTTGCTCACGCTTCATTCCAACAAGTTGGTCTTCGAAGCCAGGAATAAAACTATTAGAACCTAAAGACAACTCAAAATCTGTGCCGGAACCATTATCAAAAGCAGTTCCGTCGATAAAGCCTTCAAAATCGATAACTACAGTGTCACCATCACGAGCTTTCTTGCGACTAGTAACTGCAAGCTCCATCTTTGAATTAGCCATTTGATCGAGTTGTTTCTCAATAACACTCTCATCAAAACTGTATTTTTCTTTCTCAAGACTTAAGCCAGTATAATCTTTAACAACAATCACCGGGCGAACTTCAACTTCAACTTCATAAGTAAAAGTTTTATCAGCTTCAACAGCACCAGTACTAACAACTTCTGGCTGTGAAACTGCTTCAATTTTATTATCAAGTAACGCTTTATAGAGGCTATTATTAATCAATGTACCTGAAGCATCATGCTGGGCACGTGGACCATAGTGTTGTTCTAAAACATTTTGCGGCACTTTACCTTTGCGAAAACCCTTAATATCTGCAGTTTTGGCAATCTTTTTAAACGCTGCATCAAGTTCAGCGCTAACGGTTTCTACATCAATCTCAAATACAAGCTTCTTTTTAATCGAGCTCAGTTCTTCAACGGTAACTTCCATTGTTTTTCCTTCCTGACGTTATGAATTTAACTAGTGAATTTATATATTCAGTAACTTAAAGCAGCTATTTTAAGCGCTTTATATGTATTATTCGAACCCAGAAGACTATACCGACAATCACACTACTGTCAACTGGTAAAATTGTTACTAATATACGCTTAACAAGACATGGTAATCACAGCATACGCTATCATTCTAATGGCATAATTTTGCCAACTATTTTTGTTAATTGAGCCGTTTGTGCTTTCATTTTTTCATCTAATTGCCCAAGCCGAAGTAAACGCTGATAGACCAAACTCCAGTCTGCATTCCGCCATCCCAGCAGTACCAACTCCCACTGAGATTTAATTTGGTATTTCCCCTGCTTACCCGCTATATCTAAATATTTTTTTTCAGCCTCGGCAAATCTGTCCAAACGGACCAAAGTTTGTGCAATAAGAAACTGTCTAGCTTGCGTTGGAGATTGTTGTTGCAACGTTTCTGCTTGCTTCAGAGCTGCAACCAAATCACCAACCTTTATTAATTGATAAACTATTCCATCTTGCAACTCTGGTGCACCGGGGGAAACCATTAAGGCTCCTGAATAAGCTGCTCCAAGCTGAATAAACAATGTACCCAACTGCTCAGCATCCTGTTTTGAACCAGCGTCAATAGTGTTTGCTATCTTAAATGCAGCAGCAGCATAATCACTTTGATCAGCACGATAGTAACTTAACGCAAGCAATTGCCAAATTTTTTCATTGCCACTAAACTGCCTACTAGCAGTCGTTAACACAGCGATTGCATTCCCATTATCCTCTAACTGCAAATAGCACTGACCCAACAATAAAGCCCAATTAGCTTCAATCTCTTCACTTTCATCTATAAGCTTTCCCAGTAATTCAATCGCTCGTGAGTATTCAGATAGTTGACTAAACAGTACTGCAGCAGAAAAGGCAAACTGCGGCTTAGTATTGGAACTGACTTCATAAGCTTGCAGATAGGTATTTGCTGCCTCAGCAGGCAAATCATTACGACCGTAGGCAACAGCAAGGTTTTGCAATAAATTGATTTGTTCGGGGTATTTCGACACCCCTGTTTGGTAAACTGCTAGCGCCTCAGAGTTTGCGTTGCTCAAAAGAAGTAAATGACCGTACAGTTCATAAGCAAATTGATGCCGGTTTTTATGGCTACGGAAATAGTGCGCCATTTTATCTTTAGCAACACCCAATCGCCCATCATCAAGCGCCTGCTTAGCTGCGCTAAAAACACTGTAATCTGCTGCTGGAATTGGTGCACTAGCAGCTCCGGCATTACTATAAAGCAGTAAAACGAGTACCAAGCATAATAAATGAGGCAACGCTATATGCGCTTTACCAAAAACAGAAGACATTATCACCGCTTTACATCATCAAGATTAAAAGCAATTGGCAAATCTGCAACACACCGAACTGCATCTCCATCCCTTTTGCAGGGGGAAAAACGCCACTTCATAAGTGTCTTTATTGCAGATTGATGAAACAGAATCGTTTCGTCCGTTTGCACTAATGGTTCAGCGTCACTAACAGTACCATCCTTCTCTATAACAATTTGGACATGCACTTTCTGCTCCTTGCCAAGCCTCTTCATCGCTGCAGGATAAATCGGATTAGGAGCATAGATTGGATGTGGCAATTCATCAACATCGCTGAGAGTAAAAGCTCCTCCGCCAACACTTCCTCCCATCGACGCCGGAGATGGTACACCACTTAAAATTGCTGTACCGACAATTTCTGGAGCAAAATTAAAATCATAACTCGCCACGCTAAGGTCTACTGGTAGCGCTTGCGTCAAAAAATCAGTTTTCTTTATGGTTTCAACGTTAGGAACACTGGCAATTTCATTAGGGAGAAATTCAGTTTTATCAGGTTCATTTGATTCATAGGGCAGTGAAGAAAGGTTGATTGCGCCATATTCAGGTACGCTGTCGAGTTGGCTAGTGCTTGAAACACCGATAACCAGCACCAGCGACAACAGTGCAGTTACAACAAGACCAAAAATTAAACCCACAGCATATTTCTTTATCATTGATGATTGAGTACCCATTAAAATTCAAATATTGGATTTATGGTTCCTTGGTTGCAACACTAACATTAGTCACACCGGCTTGACGGCAGAGATCAATCACATTTATAAGCACCCCAGAATTTGACCGACTATCAGCAGCAACAATAATAGCGAGATCATTATTGTCGGCAAGCAAATGTTCCAAGCGAGATGGCAACGTTCTAATGTCAATGCTCTGCCCTTCAATCCATAGAGTATTACTAACATCTACTGCAATTACATATTGGGCTTCTTGAGCAATTCCAGTTTGAGCGGCTGGGCGTTCAACAACAACTCCAGATTCTTTTATAAAGCTAGTTGATACGATAAAGAATACCAACAAGATAAAGACCATATCTATCATTGGCGTCATATCTATGTCAGCAGTTGTCTCAAGCAACTCATTTCTATTTAACCTACGCATTAACAATCCCTACTTTCCAGCAGCATTAGTGCTGGCGAGAGCCAATACATTACGTAATTTACCAAGCTTACGGTGCAATACACCACCAATTAATAAGCCAGGAATTGCTACTAACAATCCCCCTTGCGTTGTAACCAATGCCTTTGATATGCCGGTAGAAAGCTGGCCGCTGTCGGCGATACCAACTTGAGCAATTACACGAAAATTATCAATCATCCCTTCAATAGTACCAAGTAGACCTAATAATGGTGCAATTGAAGACAAGATCAAAATAGTCCCGACATGACCAGCGGTTCTTTTTAATAGAGTCTCGCGATGAATGCTGCTGAAGTGCTGTTTAATTCGTTTTCGAAACGGACTAGCATATAGATTTCTGCAATAAGCATGATGTTCAGCGAAGATACCATCGGCAGAGTTTTTTTTTGCAAAAAAGAGGTTAATTATCGTTACTACAGCCAGTACCCAAATCCACACTGACAGTCCACCCAAAGTAAGAAGAATCCATTTCCCTGCGGCTAATGATTCTAAATTAACAGAGTTAGACAAGTTCATGCCATTGCATCTTTACGTTTAGGGTCTGCAAGCATTGCTGCACCAGCTAGCTCCATATCAAGGACAACTGTCCTTACTCGTAATTGTAAAAAATGGTGACACAACAACAGAGGTATTGCTACCAGTAACCCCGCCTCTGTCGTCAAGAGAGCTTCCGATATACCGGCAGACAAGAGCTTTGGATCACCGTTGCCAACACTAGAAATAACCTTAAAGGTTTGAATAATTCCCGATACAGTCCCTAATAAACCCAACAATGGTGAAATGGTAGCCATAACTTTAATGGTTTGCAAAAACCTTTCAAGCCTTGGCAATTGCTCTAAAATTGCCTCCTCCATACGACTTTCTCGTACATCAATGGAATCACCTGCTGCTGCAACAATCGCATGAACAACAAACTCGGCTGGAGTGTGCGGCTTTGTTTCAATGGCGGGATTGACCTGCGCAATGGCATCGCTACCATTAACGGCAATACGACTAAGAACAATAAATCGCTCCACTGATAACAACAGGCCGACAGCAGCAAACAACATAATCGGCCAAAGAAACAACCCACCAGATTTAATCACAACACCAATGCCACCGGATGCTGGTAAAGTGTTTATAACCTTACCATTAGAGATATCAACCGGCAAATTGCCAGCCAAAAATGTACCAGAAGCGTTACCTGTAACTTGTCCGATAGTACGACTAATTAACCTTGCAGTCTCTTTATCTGGTACGTACGCTGCCACTTGGAGTCCTTGCGTACTAGATTCACGGTTAAGAAACCCGACCTCTTCACCATATTGATATAAAGTTTGAAAATTTCCAAAACGAACAACCTGTGCTTTTTTTGCAGAACCAGTGCGGGTAAAAACGGTTTCGCTATGGAATTTAATTTGTCCACTAGAAGATAATGAATCTAGCAACGTCTGGTTAACAAGGTGAATATCTGCAAGGGCTGGAAAACTATCGCTAGTACTAATTAATTCAAGTTGTTGGTACCAGGTTGGAGCTTCTGAACTATTGGCATAACCACCATTATTGGCCAAGATAAGTTTAGAGTTACTCCTAACCGTTACTTCTATTTTTTGCAGAAGGTCCTGCTTCCCCCTAAGTTCCTTCTTTAATACATTTTCCCGTATTTGTAGTGTCTGCAAACTAGTTTGTAATTTTTCTGCCTTAATTTTATTTTGTTTTGTTTTTGCCTTAATGACACGTAGCTGCTGCTGTAACTTATGGCGTTGACTGGAGATATCGGCACTAACATTAGCTAATTTACTGCGGATAGATTGATTTTGTGTTGCAATTTCACCAGCCACACTAGACCATTGCTGCTGCGATTCAACGGCAGTACAGGGCAAAGCAAACGTAAAGCAAAGCACAAAGGTGGCGAACAATACTTTAATCATCATTTGCTCCCAATTTGCGTAGTAATTGGAAGATTTGCCAAACTGCTGATAGAATTATTTGTCACCATCGCAGCGGCTTGTTTGACTATGATCGCATCATCTGCCGCTAACAGTCGATAACCTACCCCTTGCTCCCACGTCCAAACTTGCTCACCAGTTACAGCAATGGCATAGAGGGCTAAACGCCCAATACGTAAATATTGTACCAGTTGCTGCCCGCCATTAACGTCAATAACACCTTCAGTCAGATCGACATTTTTTCCATAGCCTAGCTCTACCTGCATACCTTCAAGGACACGGCGGAGCTTTTCGGCACCATCAAGATCATAATCGGCAACTGTTTGTTGTAAGAACTTTACCCGCCGGGAACGTTCGGAGGGCAAAAAAGGGAGGTCTGCGTTAACCAGTGCAGTAAATTGTTCGACATTAGCCACCAACTCACCAGCTAAACCAGCTTCTATTTTTTCCAGTTTATCACGTTTACTTTCTAGTTCTAAGATTCGTCCTTTAGCGCTAGAGTTATAGCCTTTAAAGGTTTTCACTTGCGCTGCATACCAAGCCTGCTCCAGTGTTGCCTGGCGAATCTCATCAAGCAAAGCTGCTTCTTCGAGTTCCCAGTCACTGCCATGCTGTAATCCCTGTTGTTCTAATTTTATTGTTTCAACTATGTCATCCATTGTTGCTTTGCCGGAAGGTGCCGCAACGGCAAGCGCTGGTAGCGCAATCCACAAACATACCAAAGCATATATAATAAACCTAAAGTGCATTCTAAAACTTTCTCATAAAGTAAAGTAGTAAACGTGAATAATTTTAAAAATATGTGGATTATTTTTATATGAAGAGATTAGAACGTAGCACGTACCCCTAAATAACAACCGCGACCAGTAGTTCTAGCACCACCTTCATCAACCGTTGTCTCCATTGTCTCATTGGTCAAATTGACCATTTCTACAATCATGGTTAAATCAAAGGTTGGATTCTTTATAAGATCAAACTCAAATGTCGCATCGGCTCTAAAACCACCATCAATTGTCCCCTCTTTATATGCGTAAGAATAACCACCAGTCCCATCAAACC
>JADGED010000199.1 GCA_016744555.1 Desulfuromonadaceae bacterium | reverse complement strand
CCCCTTTTACAATTGCGGTCGCAACTCGTTTTTGATAATTGGTTGAATTTAGTCGCTTTTCTTCTCGGCTATTACTAATAAAACCGGTCTCTACCAAAACTGAAGGCATAGTTGCCCCAAGCAGTACATGAAACGGTCCTTGCTTTACACCATGATCTTTAACGTTACTATATTTTGCACGTAATCCTGAAACTAAAGATTGCTGCACCTCGGCAGCCAAACGACTCGATTCATTAATTTTGGCATTTGCCATTAAATCAAATAGAATTGCTTCTAAATTTCCAACCTCTTGCAAAGAAGTACCATTCTCACGTGCGGCAACCTCAGCTGCTTGATTATTTTTTGACAAGTTAAGAAAATAAGATTCAACCCCAGTAGCTTTACCATCTTCTGTGGCATTGGCGTGAAGAGAAATAAACAGATCAGCTCCCACACGGTTTGCATATTCAGTACGTTCCCGTAACGGCAAAAATCTATCATCGCTACGGGTCATTAACACCTTTACTCCCAATTGCTGTTTTAATTCTATAGCCAAGTATTTTGCCATTTTAAGAACGACATTTTTTTCATAAATTTTATGCGGCCCAATGGCACCAGGATCTTTTCCTCCATGCCCAGCATCAACCACAATTAGATGTAGTCCTTCATCGTGGTTTTTTTGTGCTACCCGTAAAACTGTTTGCCTATCTGCTGCAGTCTCAAGAATTGAAGCAATAGAGTCATCAGCAGCACCAGAAGGTACAGCTTTTAATGTCGGAGCACTTGAAATTTGCGGATACAGCGGAGCACCAACGATATCAACAACTAATCGATGAGGGTTTTCTAGGGTTACTAATTTGTAATCAGCAACACGATTCAGGTCAATAACCACTCTAGTTCTTTGAGAATCAAACTTATTAGTACGAACCTTATCAACTAGGCCATTCCCAATAGGAATAGTTAAAGCAACATCAGCAGCAAGATCGGTATAAAGGAGATCAAAATAAAGGCGCGGATTTTCACCCTTTAAATAATGGGGTTTACTTGCAACAGGGGCATTAAGATCGAGAACAATACGAGTATATTTAGGCCCGCTCCAATAGCGGATTTTTTCCAACACTATCGGCGAACCGACCTCTCGATAAGATTGTTTTTTCTCTACCTTAAGTGGTGCAACAGTAGCACTAGTTGGTACCGGCAAAACAGCCAAACGCTTTTGTGCTTCGCCAAACATATCTCCGTTTGGCATTGTAGTAACTAGGCGTTGATAAGATTTGTACGCTGCAGCTTTATCCTTAAGGCGGTATTCTGCAATCTGCCCCGACAAATACAAGGCATCATCAGCTAATCTACTGTGGGGGAATTTTTCGGCCATATCCAGATATAAAGTTATGGCTTTACGACTGTCCTGGGTACCCCCTGAGGCTCGTGATAGTCCATCCCAAGTTCTTGCCCGCAGGAATAAACCATTCTCAAGAAATTCACCTTGTGGCTGCACAGCAATAAATTGATCAAACCGGTCAATCAATTTTTCCCAATTAGCTCGTTGCCGCTGTTGCTGAGCCGACTTGAGCAATTGCTGATAATCGTGCCGCAAAGTACTGTAGCTTTCGGCCCAAACAATTCCACAAGTACCGCTCAACAGCGCTACTAACAGGATAAAAATAAGAAAAAATTTAATTTTCATTATATTAAAGCATCTTTTTGAGTTGATCCAATAAAGTCATAGCCTCTATTGGAGTAGTAGTTTGCACATCGATTGAACCTAATAACTGCCGGATTTGATCATCTTGTTGTGGATTAAACAGAGACATTTGCGCTACCGGATCTTTCTTCGGTTGATGCTTACTCTCGCCTAAACGCGGTTCACCTGAACGGACAAACTCCCCCGCTTCAAGATTGTGCAAAATTTCCTTGGCACGATCAATAACAGCATCTGGCAAACCTGCCAACCGACCAACCTGAATACCATAAGAACGGCTGGCCCCACCGGGGACAATCTTGCGTAAAAATATAATCTTATCGTTCCACTCTTTAACTGCGACGTTATAGTTTTTAATACGCTTGCGGGTAAGCTGTAAATCGGTCAACTCATGATAATGGGTAGCAAATAACGTTTTGGCAGCAACAGCGTTATTGTCATGAAGATATTCAGCAACCGCCCATGCGATACTAACCCCGTCAAAAGTTGATGTGCCCCGGCCAATTTCATCGAGAATGATCAAGCTACGTGAGGTAGCGTGGCGTAAGATATTTGCGGTCTCATTCATTTCGACCATAAAAGTAGATTCGCCTCTGGCTAGATTATCACTTGCGCCAACCCGAGTAAAGATCCGGTCAACAACACCAATAGTAGCCGCATCGGCAGGGACAAAACTACCTAATTGAGCCATCAGGGTAATAAGGGCAACCTGCCGCATAAAAGTCGACTTACCAGCCATATTAGGGCCAGTAATGATATGGAGCTGATTAGTTTCATTATCCAATTCAACATCGTTAGGGACAAATGCTTCCTTCAGCGGCATCCCTTCAACAACTGGGTGGCGACCAGCGGTAATGTTAATTACCCCAGAAGCATCAATTTTGGGGCAAACATAGTTGCGCTCATGGGCTAAGTCGGCCAACGCGAGCAAAGCATCAAGGGCAGCCAAAGCATTGGCACTTTGTTGGATTCTTCCACCTTCGTTAGCAACTTGCTGCCTAACCTGTTGAAACAGATTATACTCCAGTTCCACAATACGATCTTCGGCACCTAGTACTTTGGCTTCATACTCTTTTAATTGCGGAGTAATAAAACGTTCTGCATTGGTCAACGTCTGTTTGCGGTGATAATCTTCTGGAACACGATCAAGGTTTTTGTGGGTTACTTCAATAAAATAGCCGAAAACCTTATTAAACTTTACCTTCAACGATGAAATACCGGTACGCTCGCGTTCCTGCAATTCAAGTGCTGCAATCCAACCTTTGCCATCACGACTGATGGTTTTTAATTCATCCAGCTCATCATTGTAGCCACTTTTAATCAGCCCACCATCGCGTAAAACAAACGGTGGCTCATCAGCAATAGCCTGCTCAAGCAATGCGACCAACTCCGGCATTAAATCGACCTGCTGGCGCAACTCTTGTAGGTATTCACAGCTTCTACTACTAAGTAAGTCGTCAATCTGCGGCAATCTTTCCAGTGATGCTCGCAGGGCTACCAAGTCTTTGGCATTTGCACTAGCCATGGCAATTTTGCTATTTAATCTCTCTAGATCGTATACGCCGCCAAGGGTATCTATTAAATCAAGACGTGCCAAACTATCGTCGACCATTTCAGCAACTGCAGCTTGACGTTGTTTAATTAAACGTAAATCGACAAGTGGATAATGGACCCAGTTACGCATAGTTCTACCGCCCATTGCCGTAACACTGCGATCCAACACCCCGAGCAGCGAACCACGTTTTTTACCATCGAGCATGGTGGCGGTAAGTTCTAAGTTTCTGCGGGTAGAATCATCCAGAACCATAAAGTTTTGAGTATGGTAAGTCTGTAATGGACGGATATGTTTTAATTCGTTTTTTTGTGTTTGCTGTAAATAGTAAAGTACTGCTGAGGCGGCGCATTGAGCTGCAGGCAATGTGTCACAACCAAACGACTGCAAACCTACGACAGAATAAAAATTACACAATTGTTCTTTTGCGTAATCTTGTTCAAAGATCCACTCTGGAAGAAGGCTAGACATAACCCCATCAAGAGAATATCCGATCTGCTGCTGCAGCTCCTCCCCATGGGGGGCAGCACAAAATAAAACCTCACGGGGACGCAGCGAACCCAGCTCACTTTCTACCTGAGCTAAAGTTTCTACTTGGGTAACTTTAAACTCACCAGTAGTTATATCGATATGGGCAATACCGTATTCATCGGCGACAGCTACCAACGCTAGGAGGTAATTATTCTCTTTTGGCTCCAAAGTATCAGTATCGGTAACTAATCCGGGGGTAACTACACGGACAACTTCACGATCGACTATCCCTTTAGTTGTTTTAGGATCACCGACCTGCTCACAAATTGCGACCTTATGGCCAGCAGCTATTAATTTGGCGATATAGCCTTGACTACTATGGTAAGGGATACCACAGAGGGGCACTGCATCTTCCACCCCTTTATTTCGAGAAGTCAGAGTAATCCCTAATACTCGCGCAGCAAGGATAGCATCATCCATAAACATCTCGTAAAAATCACCCATGCGGTAAAATAGAATAACCTCTTCGCCCGCCTCTTGCTTAATACCAAGAAATTGCGCCATCATCGGCGTCGGCTTTGCGTGTACAGGTGTGTTTACAGG
>JADGED010000198.1 GCA_016744555.1 Desulfuromonadaceae bacterium | reverse complement strand
CTAGCAGGGATAGCGTTACAGTCGGTTAAGTAAGCAAACGAGCCGCAGCGGTAACCATAAGTTTCCATCTTTCCATGTCGTAGGGGGATGGGAGTTATTTTTAAGTCAAATAACTCTACGGCTTGTTTGATCGGGTGGAGTTCAAGGTTGGGAATATACCCACTTGGCTCCAAGTTACCGAATATATAAGTAAAATTATTTCTTATGGTTCCTAGGGTTGATTTTGCGCCGTATAGTGGGATTGGCTTCCGAGAGCGGAGGTTGAAACCACGTAAATCATCTATGCCATGGGTGTGGTCAGCATGACAGTGGGTATAAAATACAGCATCAATATGGCCAATTTTTTCCCGCAGAGCTTGTTGGCGCAAGTCAGTTGAAGTGTCGATCAGGAGATTGTATTTTTTATGGCTGAGTAATACACTACAGCGGGTACGTTTATTGTAGGGGTTATCAGAGTTGCAAACAGCACAATCACAGCCAATAACCGGGATACCGGTACTAGTGCCAGAGCCGAGTATCGTTATGTTAAGGTTTTTAATTTGCATTGTTGCGCCGTCAAATAAAGTGGATAATTTGCAATTAATAAGATAATCTAACACTTTGTTTCTGTTGCATACAATAGTTGATTGGTGCACAGGGGGATAAGCAAGGTTAAGAGGGTGATATGGTAGAAGAACAACAGCCTACAATTAATAAGCTGTGTCGAGGTTGTGTCCGGCAATGTAAACAGCTCGATACCATTGTTATGCTTGATTGCCCCCGTTTTCAGCCGCGACCATTTAAGTCCGAAGAGTTAAGGTTTGAACAACTCGACTTATTTAATGGTAAGGAGTAGTTGGTGGTTTTAATTTCACCGAATATTTTTATATATGCCAAAGCAGTATTATTGTGATTTTTAACGCCTTAATAGCCCGTCTCCCTTGGATCTACTTATCTTGTTGTTGATTATTCTTTTGATTGAAGAAAACGAGAGTATTTTTGGTCTTCATTAAGGATATGGTCAAGCAGCCAATTTTTTAGAATTGCAATGATTTCAGAGTCTAGAAAGAATTCGTTACCCTGCGCATCTCTGTACATAGAGTATAGTAAATTTTCAAAATCTTTATGCACACGGTGGTGCGGTACTATCTCTGGGTAGTTTATCTTCTCCATATATTTTTCTTCAAAAGAAAAATGATATTTTGCGTAGTCTAGCATGGCCTTCAATGATTCTAAGCCGGAGGTCTTGTTTTCGCCTTTATTCATTAAGGTATTATGCAAGTCGTTGTGTATACTTATCCACTTTTGGTGTTGGCCGTCAATTTCGCTATTGTTGACGCTAAATGAATCATCCCAGTCAATTCTTGGCATTAAAAGATCTCCTATTGTTTCTTGCGTATAGTAAAAAAAACGTTTGTTATTTAGTTTTCAGATCTAAACTTTTATTGCCGTCAAGTTTAGAAAGAAAATCTTGTAGCAAGGGAATGTACTTTTCTGGCTCAACCAGAAACGAATCGTGACCGTAGTCGGAATCGATCAAATGATAATCGACAGTTTTGTTTAGCCGCTGTAGTTCGGTAACCAACTCTTCAGTTTGTTCTGGACGATAGAGCCAGTCCGAGGTGAAGGCAAACCACAGTGATGGGCAACTGATCTGGTTAAGGGCTTCCGTTAAGGAATCAAAGTTCCACGCTACATCGTATAGGTCGAGAGCTTTGGCCAAATAGAGAAATGCATTGGTGTCAAACTGACTTACAAAGTTCCCACCGTTATAGTCGAGGTAGCGTTCAATCTCAAACTTACCAAAAAAATCGAACATACCGTCACGGATAGAAAAGCGGCGATCAAACTTAAGCTGCATCGACTGGTCGGACAAAAATGAGATGTGCCCAACGGCACGGGCTAGAGCAAAGCCGTCTGCCGGAGGATGTTCCGGCTGGTAGTTACCTTTTTTCCACATTGGGTCGTTGAAAATAGCTTGGCGTGCCAAAGCGTTAAGGGCAATTGCCATCGGGGACGTTTTACCGGTTCCGGCAATAGGGACAATCGCACGCACCATCTCGGGAAAGTGAATCGCCCATTCAATTGCCTGCATCGCCCCCATGGAACCACCAATTACCGCTAACAGCGATTTAATCCCTAGATGATCAAGGAGCAATTTTTGTGCCCGCACCATGTCCCGTACCATTAGTACCGGGAAGGTGAGGCGGTAGGGACGTTTAGTCTTAAGGTTGATGCTGGTTGGTCCAGTTGAGCCTTTACAGGAACCAATTGTATTGCTGCAAATAACAAAATAGCGGTTGGTGTCTAGAACCTTGCCAGGGCCGATCATGTTGTCCCACCAACCGGGCTTGCGGTCATCTTCGTTATGTTTACCGGCAGCGTGGGAATCACCAGTCCAAGCGTGGGTAACCATGATAACGTTAGAGCTATCTTGATTCAGTTCACCATATGTTTCGTATGCCAAAGTTAGAGGCCCGAGCAAACGACCACTTTCAAGCCGTAATTCGACATCGAGTTCTGCATGTTTGGTAGTGACTATGCCGACACTGTTGTCCACGCTAGTTCCTGTCATTATTGCCGAGAAATACTAAAAAAGGCCCTTCCAGTTTGCTGGAAAGGCCTTGAGGATACTGAGTTGCACGTATCTTAGGACCGTCCCCATCTGTCCCTAGATAAGTTCATCTGCAGGGCAGGAATTGGCACCGGTATTTAAACACCGGTTGCCGTGGTATCAAAGGGCCTATCCCTCCACCACTCTGGATAAAGACGTTGTTCTTTTATTTAAGTCTCGACATTAACTTCCTTTTTGCTGTTTGTCAATTGTTCCCAAAATGTATCGCTATAAATTGCGCATGTTGTTGATTAAAAATAGAGCAGCTCCGCTTAATAATTGTGCATATTTAGATTTCGAGATCCGTTTAAAACCGCTAAATAGCATTTTTCTCGATGGCACAGCAATTGAATATAAACACGCAATCTGTACTGATCTAACAATGGTGTCGATCAAGGTATTAGATATTGGACGAGGAGGTCTGATAAATGGAAGTATCACTTTTAGCGCTCCAAAATGGTGGCGATGTTTTGTTTCTTCTTCTGGGTGCAATCATGGTTTTTGCCATGCACGCCGGCTTTGCTTTTCTGGAAGTAGGTACTGTTCGCCAGAAAAATCAGATAAATGCGTTTGTTAAGATCCTTTCCGATTGGTCGGTATCAACCGTTGTTTACTTTTTAATCGGTTACCCTATCTCCTATGGCATCCATTTTTATAGTTCGGCAGCAGGGTTGTTAGGCGATAACCAAGGTTATGAGCTGGTACGCTTTTTCTTTTTCCTCTGTTTTGCTGCTTGTATTCCGGCCATTATCTCTGGTGGTATTGCTGAGCGAGCTAAGTTCTGGCCACAAGTTGTAGCCGGAGGTATCTTTGCTGGTATCTCTTACCCATTATTTGAATCGTTGATTTGGGGGCAAAACAGTGCAGGCTTGCAAGGTTTCCTCGAAACAACATTCGGTGCCCAATTTCACGATTTTGCTGGTAGTGTAGTCGTACACTCCTTTGGTGGCTGGTTAGCGTTGCCTGCCGTTTTGATTCTTGGCCCAAGGATGGGGCGTTTTGTTCGCGGAAAAAGTAGGGCTATCCCGGTTAGTAATATTCCGTTTTTAGCGTTAGGCAGCTGGATTTTGGCAATTGGTTGGTTTGGTTTTAATGTCATGAGCGCCCAAACGTTAGAGGGTGTTTCTGGTTTAGTCGCCGTTAACTCGCTCGCCGCTATGGTTGGTGGGGTTTTGTTTGCCCTTGTTGCCAGTCGTAATGACCCAGGATTTGTCCACAATGGCGCGTTAGCTGGTTTGATTGCTATTTGTGCCGGATCGGACTTAATGCATCCAATCGGAGCATTTTTTGTCGGCGGCATTGGTTCTCTGATCTTTGTTTATGGCTTCCAGTTTGAACAAGAAAAGTTAAAGATAGATGATGTCCTCGGTGTTTGGCCTCTGCATGGAGTTGTTGGCTCTTGGGGGGGGATTTCTGCCGGTATTTTCGGTTCAACTGCCCTTGGTGGTTTAGGTGGTGTCTCTTTCATGTCGCAATTAGTTGGAACTTTGCTGGCAGTTATTTATGCATTGGTTACTAGTTATGTGGTGTATACAATAATTGATAAGGTCAGCGGATTTCGCTTGAATGAAGACGAAGAGTTCCGTGGTGCCGATTTAACTGTTCACCATATTAATGCCTACCCAGAAGAAAACTTGAAATAATCAAGTTTGGAGACGTTACATGTAACGTCTCCTTTGTTGGGCTATTTACTACAAAAAAAGGGACAGCCTCCAATCGGAGTCTGTCCCTTTTTTACTGTTATTAAG
>JADGED010000197.1 GCA_016744555.1 Desulfuromonadaceae bacterium | reverse complement strand
GAATATATATCCCTTTTTGTATTATGACAAAAGTAGACGTTATTGCTGCTACTTGCGTTTATTGTCCACAAGATATTCACAGCAGCATAGCACTATGTAGTGTTCCTTGTTTGAAAAAACTACTAGATATAGTGCTTTTTTCTTTTGGTCGCCGCCATGTTTTATGCTAGCTTCTGTTTATTGTTTTGGGTTGTTGTTTGCACGTTTCGAGGTGAGGGGTTTTTGTTGTCCTTCTCTGCGACTAAATAATTAACAACCATTTTATTGAACTAAACCAGTGCCCGTTTGGGTAGTGGTTTTCCTGTGCCAACGGCCGGGGAGGGAAGCTAAGTGATAGAGTTTGTTCGCAAGCGCGATGGCCGGTTGATGCCGTACGAAGAAGAGAAGATTTCGCAGGCAATTATCAAGGCAGTTAAGTCGGTTGGTGGCGATAATTTTGATCGGGTCGCCGACATTACTCGCCAAGTTGGCGGCATACTTTCGGTGCTCTATAAAGAGGATCGGGTGCCAACAGTTGAAAATGTTCAGGACTTGGTTGAGAAAATCCTGATCGAAAACGGTCATGCGCAAACGGCTAAAGCTTATATCCTCTACCGTAAACAGCATGAAAGTTTACGCCAAACCAAAGAATTTATGCGTGAGTCGATTGAGTCGATCGACTCATATTTGGTGCGGGAAGATTGGCGGGTTAACGAAAATGCCAATATGGGTTATTCGTTGCAAGGGCTTAACAACCATATCGCCGCCAATATTACCAGCAACTACTGGTTGAATAAAATCTATCCAAATAATGTCGCCGATGCCCACCGTGACGGTGAATTTCATATCCACGATCTGGGGCAACTTTCGGTCTACTGTTGTGGTTGGGATCTGAAAGATCTGCTGCTAAAAGGTTTTACCGGTGCCTACGGTAAAGTCCAAAGCGCCCCACCAAAACATTTTCGCACTGCTCTAGGGCAGGCGGTTAATTTTTTCTACACCATGCAGGGTGAAGCTGCTGGCGCTCAAGCATTTGCTAGTTTTGATACGTTGCTGGCCCCTTTTATCGCTTACGATAAGCTTAGTTATCGAGAGATATTACAGTCTCTGCAAGAGTTTGTGTTCAATATGAATGTGCCCACACGGGTAGGTTTTCAAACTCCATTTACCAATATCACCATGGACATGATGGTCCCTAACAATATGGCACAAGAGGGCGTCATCATCGGTGGGGAAATGCAAGATCGCTGCTACGGTGAGTTTCAAGCAGAGATGGATTTACTCAACCGAGCATTTTGTGAAGTTATGATGGAGGGTGATTCATCGGGGCGAATTTTTTCATTTCCGATCCCTACCTACAATATTACCAAAGATCTCGATTGGGAAAGTGATCGTCTGCAGCCAGTTTGGGAGATGACGGCAAAATACGGCATCCCTTATTTCAGCAATTTTGTTAATTCTGATATGGACCCCGAAGATGCCCGTTCCATGTGTTGTCGCTTACGCCTTGATAACCGTGAGTTGCGGCGTCGTGGCGGCGGTTTGTTTGGTTCAAATCCAATGACCGGTTCTATTGGTGTCGTGACCCTTAATTTACCACGTGCCGCTTATCTTGCTAATGACAAAGCCGAATTTTTCAATCGGATCAGCAAATTGATGAAGCTGGCGTATGAATCATTGGAGATCAAGCGCAAGCAGTTGGAGCGTTTTACCGCCGAGGGTTTGTATCCATATAGCAAGTTTTACTTAAGTGCAATCCGCGAACGCAGTGGTAATTTTTGGGATAACCATTTTTCCACCATTGGCTTGATCGGTATGCACGAAGCTTGTCTTAACTTGTACGGCTACGGAATTGATAGTGAAGAGGGGCAAGCTTTCTCCAAAGAGACTCTTGAATATATGCGTAAGCAATTAGAGGCATTTCAAGAGGAGACAGGTAGCTTGTATAACCTGGAGGCCACACCTGCAGAAGGGACCAGTTTCCGTTTGGCAAATCGGGATCGAACAAGTTTTCCCGATATCATCTGCGCTGGTGATGAAGAACCTTATTATACCAATTCGACCCAATTGCCGGTCGGCATGACCGAAGATATTTATGAGGCTCTTACCCATCAAGATGGAATGCAGACCCTCTACACCGGAGGTACTGTTTTTCATGGTTTCTTAGGCGAACGCTTGGAAGATTGGCGCAGCGCTAGATTGTTAGTGCAGCGAATATCAGAGAATTTCCATTTGCCCTATTTTACCCTAAGCCCAACTTTTACTATTTGTCCGGTACATGGCTACATCGCTGGGGAGCACTTTTCTTGCCCCCATCATCAACACGAAAGTAAAGTCGCTTAGTAGTATCTATTTCTTTGGTGCCAATTTAGTTTGGCCCCATACACTCTAGCTAGAAAAATGGAGATTTTAGCATGGCAACTAAATGTGAAGGTAAAACCGAAGTGTACTCACGAGTATGTGGTTTTTTTCGGCCAGTACAACAGTGGAATAAAGGAAAAAAAGAAGAATTTAAGGATCGTTCCGAGTATGTAGTTGCAACTCCGGAGCAAAAGTCCTGAGCCAGATACGGATCAAGGGGTTTCAAGGGACAAGCTTGCTCGATTTTCCCGGGCGGGTCGCTTCGCTGGTTTTTACCGGTAATTGCAATTTAACTTGCCCTTTTTGCCATAATCCAGGATTGGTTCTTGACCCAGATGGTTACCCAGACTACCCTCTTGATGAATTGCTGGCAGACCTTAAAAAGCGTGAAGGTTTTATCGATGGGGTAGTTATATCGGGCGGAGAACCGACTATCGATACTGGTCTGCCAGCTTTTCTACGCTTGTTGAAGCAGATGAATCTGCAGGTTAAGCTCGACAGTAACGGTTTGGCACCCAAGGTGATCGCTAGTTTGCTGGAACAGGAGCTGGTAGATTATTTTGCTATCGACATTAAGACTAGCCTGAAGCGCTACAATGAGCTGCATACTATGCCAGTTGCGGTAGATGCGTTGCGGCAAACGGTAGAGCTTCTTAATCAGGCTACCGTCGAGGTTGAATACCGGACAACCTGTATTCCTCACCTAGTGGCAGAAGCTGAGATTGCTGCCATGGGTGAATTGCTGCAAGGGGCACCACTTTGGATTTTGCAACAATACGTCCCCGTGCACGCCATGGTGGAAGAGTGGCAACAGTTTGCTGTTTATGAACCGGAACAGTTACAGGCTTTAGCTACCCGCGCCGAATCATATGTTGATCAGGTTAAAGTGCGGGGAATATAGCCGCGTTATCAAACACAAAAGCCCCGCTCTGCAATGCAGGTCGGGGCTTTTTATATTTATTTGCTGTTGACTCTAGGGTTTATTAACCTTATGACAGAACAAGCAGCGAAACTTTGATGGGTGGTCCTCCGGAAGGGGAACATCATCACTATTGTGGCAATTTTCACACAGCTTTTCAGTAGCCTTTTTGCCATCAGTCTTTACCATCGCATGAAATTCTAGATGGATTTCATCTTTTGGCACTGGGCTGGTCGATTCTTCCGGTGCCATCCACAGAAATACTAGTAAGGCAACCGCTCCAGCAAGGAGTAAAATATCACGTGTTTTCATAAATTATTTCCGTAATGTTGGTGAAAATATCAATCTGACTTGATAAAAAACATATAAATAAACAGCCCCGCTGCTACTACGCCGCCGCCAATAAGTATTCCTAGCCCACCGCCGCCGATACCTTCTGTTCCAGTCCCTTTGGATACTGCTAACGATAGGACCAAAGCAAAGCCACCGATACCTACCATTAATCCAGCAATTTTTTTCATGCCAATAAAGTAGGCAATTAAAACGATTGCGGCAAAGCCACCGAGTATCCAGGGGTTAGTGCTAATGTTATTGATATCCCATTCGTTTAATTGTTGCATGACTCGGTCAGTACGAAAAAAATCCAGATAGTATTTTACTTTTTCCCAATCCATCTCTTCTCCAGCGCCGAAATAGTTAAATAAGTAGAATAAATTTTTTAAAATCGAAGTGGATAGTAGCAGATTGTTTCCCTCTGGGAAAGTGGTAAAAGGTTGTAAATCTTGACTTTATCAAGGTGCTTAACTAGGATGATTGCTTGGCTTTTTTGTTTTTTCGGAGAAATTGGAGTTGTTGTGCGCGATAGTTCAATCGGTATTTTTGATTCTGGTGTTGGTGGGTTGACAGTTTTTAAAGAAGTGATGGAATTGTTGCCAGGCGAAGACCTTATTTACCTCGGTGATACTGCACGGGTTCCCTATGGAACAAAAAGTGTCGAAACAGTCAGGCGCTATGCTTTGGAGTCTGCCGAATTTTTGGTGTCCAAAGGGGTAAAGCTGCTTGTTGTCGCTTGCAATACTGCTTCTGCTGTCGCATTACCGAGCCTGCGCGAACGGTTTCAGCTGCCGGTGATTGGGGTGATAG
>JADGED010000196.1 GCA_016744555.1 Desulfuromonadaceae bacterium | reverse complement strand
ATGTTTATGCTTCCGACCTATGGGATGAAGGGCTAAAAAAACTAGTAAAAGAGGCAGAGTCGCAACAAATTAAAAATATAAAAACTATCCGTGCAGATATAACCGATGAACTACCACTTAGTGACATGTCGATAGATTCTTGCTTGCTTGCCACAATTCTCCATGATTTAACTAAGAGTGACCAGCAATTAGTTGTTAAAGAGGTGGCCCGACTACTAAAACCGGGTGCTCGGATGCACATTATAGAGTTTAAGCTAATAGAAACTGGTCCTGGTCCTGCTGTTGAGGTAAGGATCGGGGAAGAGGAGTTAACCGATTTTATCGTCCCCTATGGCTTTAAGAGGCTTTCCTCTGCTCCCATTGGTGAATATAATTATTTGACAACATTCCAGAAAAACTCATGATTGATTAATGAAATATAGGTGGCTGGTGATAATTCAGCAGTTTCATCAGCGAACAAAACTATTAAATGTTGCTAGCAAAGGGACCAATTTATGTCAGAATTTAAAAATGTAACTGCAGTGAAAGAAGCAACCATTTACTTTGATGGTAAGGTGACTAGCCGAGCGTTAATATTCCCAGATGGGTCGAAAAAGACCCTCGGGATCATGTTCCCGGGTGAATATGAATTTAATACTGCAGAACGGGAAATTATGGAAATCCTTTCGGGTGAGCTTAAAGTTTTAGTCTCTGCCGCAGAAGGTTGGAAAACCATTACCGGTGGTAACCAATTTGAAGTTCCAGCTAATTCAAAATTTCAACTAAAAGTATTAACGGTTGTCGATTATTGTTGTTCATATTTAAGCTAGGTTTCATCTGCAATATTGGCTAGTTTTGTTAACTTTTTACTTTTGTGTAGTGTGATTATGGAGCACTGTTTAGAAGGATTTTAATGATTATCTGGGATCAAGATAAATATTTAACAGCATGGAATTTTGCGTCGACTATCCATTTAGGCCAGACTTTGCCAGGCAGCAATATCGCTTATATTAACCATCTTGGTTTGGTTACTATGGAGGCTGCAGCAGCTATCGCTAGTGACCAAAAAATTAAAGACCCAAACCTTCTTATTCAGTGTGCGTTGCTGCATGATTCAATTGAAGATACTTCTACAACTTATACCGATATTGAAAATGTCTTTGGGTTAGAGGTCGCCGCTGGAGTTTTGGCGCTAACGAAAAACACCTCATTATCGACTAAAATGGAGCAAATGCGCGATAGTATTGATCGAATCAAACAGCAACCCAAAGAAGTATGGATGGTAAAGCTGTGTGATAGAATCACAAATTTGCAGCCACCGCCAAAACATTGGGACAAGGAAAAAATGGCAAGATATAAAGATGAAGCGCAATATATTTTAGACCAATTGGGGGAAGCATGCCGCTTGCTTGCATTGAGATTAAAGATGAAAATTGATGGTTATGATCGCTACATGAAGTAAATGCGCAAATAGGTCCTAATAAAATGAAATTATTGTGTGAAACTGATCAGCTGGTACTTGCCTGTAAGGATGAGTCAGTTTGGATAAAAGATAAGCTCACGGGAAAAATTCTTTATGAGGAGGAGTTTTACGGCAACCCAGAGTGTGGATTGATCGATTTGGACGGCAAGTGGGTTGTAATCGCTGGTGAGCATCTAACCATTTGGACACCTAAGAACATAGAGGTTATCAACAACGAGCAGATCCAGTGGGTGACAGATATTAGACTTAAATCAAGTTGTATTGTCGAACTGCTTACTGATCCTTGGGGGGGGAATTCCGCAATCTGGGAAATTAATGTAAAATCCCATGTTCTGCATAGAATTGCTGATTTTAATGACTACAATGGCAGTGAATATGTCGATACAGTCATTTGGTAAGCGCTGTTAAAATGGAAAATCATGGGTATTAAGCACCAAATAATTTTCATTTTAGGGTTCCTCAGCGTCCTTGCGCTAACCAATTATTACGTTTACCGTAGGTTCTTTTGTTTTCTCTCCCTGTGGCCTCGTAAAATTTGTACCTCCTTGATTATTGCTATCATGGTTGGTGAAATCATTTTTGCGGTAAACTTTGTGGCCGCATTTATCCCCGAATCACCAATTCTCTATATGCTTCTCAGCGCTCTAGTTGGGGTTACCTTCATCCTCTTTATTGTCGCTCTGAGCTACGATCTTATCATCTCGGCTTCGCGTAAAGTCCCCTTAAGTTTGGAACGTCGCCAGGCGATTAAAATTATATTTGACTCTTCGGTTCTGGTTGGTTCTATCGCATATACTTGGAGTGGGTTTATTCAGGGGCTCAAGCAACCAGCGGTAAATGATGTTATAGTTCAAATAGATAATTTTCCAGTTAATGGCTTCACCATTGTACAGCTTTCTGATCTCCATATTGGACATACAATTAAGGCCGATTTTCTAAAAGAAATAGTAGCCAGAACCAACGCAATGCACCCTGATATCGTGGTCATTACCGGGGATTTAGTTGATGTCGTCGCTGAAAAAGCCCGCAAAGAGTTGGCGCCGCTGAACGATCTTAACGCACCATCATTTTTTGTTACCGGAAACCATGAATATTATCATGGTGTTGAATCAATCCTAGAACTAGTAGAGAGCTTAGGTGTTCTCCCGCTAGCAAATAAAGCAATTCAGATTGGTAGCGGTGATAAAAGTTTTAACCTTGTAGGTATAAATGATCTTACCGGTACTAGGTTTGGCATAAGAGCGCCTGACGTTGAAACTGCTTACTTGAATGCTGATACTACTAAGCCAACTATTGTTCTTTCCCATCAACCAAAAGCGTTACCTTTGTTGGCGCAATATCGTTGCGACTTGATGCTTAGTGGGCATACCCATGGCGGGCAAATATTCCCCTTTGGCTTGCTGGTAATGCTCGACCAGCCGTATTTGTCGGGTTTGTATAGACATAATGCAGAACAACAGATATTCGTTAGCCGGGGCACTGGCTACTGGGGGCCCCCACTGCGTGTGTTTGCACCCAGCGAAATCAGTAGAATTGTGATAACTAAGGGTTAATCCTGTTATCTATGATGGCGGCAAATGGGGGTACTGCTTTGGATCATTACCGTCTAGTGGTAGAAGGCTAAAGCGCAACTGGGTAAAAAAATTATTTGCACTAAACTAAATGGAAGACATAAATGGTTATATTTTTATGGCTGTTTCGAGTAAACTATTTTTTTGTAGATAAATTACTTAGCGAAAGGTTTTTACCATGTTTCAAACTGACACAGTTCAACCATACATTGATAATTACGCAATCCCGTGGGGGATAAATATTGCTTTTGCTTTGCTGATTTTGCTTGGTGGTAAAATTGTAGTTAAGCTGTTAGTAGCTTTGGCGGGGAAAATTATGCACCACGCTAAGCTTGATGACATGCTCACCTCTTTTGTAAAAACCATCCTCAATGCTGTTTTAATGCTATTTGTAGCGGTAGCTTCTTTGAATCAATTGGGGGTAGACACAACCTCACTGGTTGCATTGTTGGGTGCCGCTGGTTTAGCTATTGGCCTTTCCCTGCAGGACTCTTTGAAAAACTTTGCTGCCGGAGTAATGATTTTAATTTTTCGACCATTTGCAGCCGGTCACTTTGTTGAAGCAGCGGGAATTTCTGGCATCGTCGAGAGTATCAGCATTTTTACGTCAACCATTCGCTCTGCTGATAACAAAGAAATAATTGTCCCCAATGGTAATATCTATGGTGGCAATATCATCAACTACTCCGCTCGTGATACCCGCCGAGTCGATTTAGTCTTTGGTATTGGTTATGATGACGATATAAAGCAAGCTAAAGAGCTTTTAGCTAAAATTATAACAGCCCACCAATTGGTTCTAGCTGATCCAGAACCAGTTATTGCGGTGGCAGAGTTGGCCGATAGTAGTGTTAATTTTGTTGTTCGCCCTTGGGTTAAGACCGCTGACTACTGGACAGTGCTGTTTGAAATCACCGAAACTGTGAAGCTTGAGTTTGATAAAGCGGGAATATCAATACCTTACCCGCAAATGGATGTTCATCTACAAAAAACTGAATAGTCTACATATGCAGTCGCATAACTTATTGGTTAGTTAACCTTAGCAGTTGCGGGTGCAAGCATATTTTTAAGTATCTGATTCTAGTTTAATCAACCACTTTAAAGGGACGTCCTGAATGAACATTTATCTTTCTTTCTCGCAGGTAAAATTGATTTTATTGCTGGTAACGGTCACATTATTCTCTTTTGGATGTAGTGAAAATCCAGTAGCAGATAGCATGTCTAAGCCGGAGGTAAAAAACAACCCGAAGCCTGTAGTTAAACCCACCTCAGAACAATTGACCACGGTTCACACTGGGCGTTACATCGAACCGGAGTGTACTGATGGCCACAAAGGTGGCAAATATATGGAGGCGAAGGGGTATGAAATAATAGCAGAAGATGGGCAACAT
>JADGED010000195.1 GCA_016744555.1 Desulfuromonadaceae bacterium | reverse complement strand
TTGTTGAGCGGGGGAGTCCTGTAGAGGAACGGTTGCAAGATGTTAAGGATTTTTGGGCTGGTGGTCCCCTTAATCCCAATAGTAATATTCAATTTGGAGAAGGTGGCGCAGGGACGTTTTCGGATGGGAAATTGACTAGCCGCCTTAATCATCCCGCCATGCGACATGTTTTGGAGCGTTTGGTTGAATTTGGTGCTCCTAAAGAAATCCTTTGGCAAGCTAAGCCACATATAGGTTCTGACCGGTTGCGTAAGATCTTACTTAATTTTCGGAAGCATCTTATTTCCATTGGTGTGGAAATTAAATTTTCGAGTTGTTTGACTGGGTTCGAATTTGCCGCTGGTAAAATTAGTGCAGGGATAATTAATGATAGCGAAACATTTGCATGTGACCAATTGATATTAGCCCTAGGGCATAGTGCTCGAGATACTTATAAAATGTTAGACGAACAACTTGTAGCGATGGAGCAAAAGCCTTTTGCGGTCGGATTACGGGTAGAGCATCCGCTAGAATTGATAAATCAGATTCAATATGGCATGAGTAGCCATCCTCAGTTGCCTGCTGCGGATTATCGCTTGGCGTGGAATGACCCAGAAACCGGTCGTGGAGTGTACTCTTTTTGTATGTGCCCAGGCGGAATGGTGGTTAATGCGGCATCGGAAGAGGGTGCTATTGTCGTTAATGGTATGAGTGATTTTAGCCGCAAGATGAAGCACTCCAATAGTGCATTGGTTGTTTCTGTCGCAACTGATGATTTTGCTAGTAGTGATGTTTTGGCCGGCATCAATTTTCAGCGCCAGTGGGAGCAATCTGCATATTTAGCTGGTGGTGCAGGTTGGGGAGCTCCAGCGCAACCTCTACTCGAATTTTTGCATGGAAAGGGTGGAAAACTCGATTCTTCATGCCAACCACAAGTAGTTCATGCCGATTTAAGTTGCTGTTTGCCGCAATTTGTAACCACCGGTTTGCGCCGCGCATTGCCACAATTTAATCGGCGCATGCGAGGATTTGTCGGTCCAGAAGCAACACTTGTAGGGGTTGAAATGCGTACTTCTGCTCCAGTTCGGATTGTGCGTGACAAACAGGGCGAATCGCTCAGCCATAAAGGGTTGTACCCTGCTGGCGAAGGGGCTGGTTATGCTGGGGGTATCATGAGTGCAGCAATTGATGGTATGAACACGGCAAATAATATTTTACAGCATTATTTGTAACTTAAATATTGAAATGAGGATATTTTGAACCAAAACAATATAAAAACTACCTATGTTAACCAGATAAAAGAGCGAGATCGGGTTGAATCTATTTTTCTGGTGCGTGATAAAATCACCGCTATGGCCAAAAATGGTAAGCCTTATATGACCCTTAAGTTGATGGATCGCACTGGTGAAGTTGAAGGGCGTATTTGGGATCAAGTGGATTATTTTTCTTCGCAATTTAGCAAAGATGATTTTATCTTGGTCAGCGCTAAAGCCAGTGTTTACATGGGTAAAATGCAGATAGTCGTGCAAGATTTAAAACCCATCGCCGAGACGCTAGTAGATTTAGGTGATTTTCTCCCCGTATCGAAACGTACGATTGAGGCCATGCGGATTGAACTAGATAGCATGCTCGCCTCACTTACCGATCAAAATATTATCGCTTTGTTACGCGCATTTTTTGATGATCCAGAGTTTTTCTCCCTTTACAGTAAAGCTCCTGCAGCCAAAGCAATGCACCACGTATATCTGGGGGGATTGTTGGAGCACTCACTAGCCGTTGCTAGCTTGGCTAGCGACGTTGCCGTTCGTTACCCGCAGGTAAATCGTGATCTGTTGCTGTGTGGGGCATTACTGCACGATATCGGTAAAGTCAGTGAGTTGTCGTATCGACGTTCCTTCGATTATACCGATGCGGGTAAGTTATTGGGCCACATTGTTATTGGGACGCAGATGGTTGATGATCGAGTACGACAAATAGCAGATTTCCCTGCTGAGTTGTCCATGATGATTAAACATTTGCTGTTATCACACCATGGCCAATACGATTATGGTTCACCAAAGCGCCCTAAGTTTTTGGAAGCGGTAATCTTAAATTTTGTTGATGACCTAGATTCTAAAATCAACGGTGTCCAAACCCATATCGATAAAGAGCCAGAGCGTGAAGGAAACTGGACCAGCTATCACCGTCTGTATGATCGTTATTTTTATACGGGAGCAGGGCAAACTGACGGAGATAGTGACTTGACTGAGGCAGCACCTACTCCGGTACCTCCAGCGCTGGTTGCAGAGAAAAAGCCGGTGCGGGAAAAACGTCCACGTTTTGATAAGCCTTTAGGGACAAGCTTGGGTGATCAACTTAAAGAGAAAAATCTAGATCTGTTTACGACGATAACCGACAAAGGGGAAAACTCTTGATATTTACTACATTGCCCACAGGGCCACTTGAGGTGAATTGTTACATTATTGGTTGTGAAACTACCAAACAAGCTGCTGTTATTGATCCCGGTGGTAATGTTGACCAGATTAAGCAAGCACTAAAGCAGCATGACTTAAATCTGGTAATGATCATTAATACCCACGGCCACTTTGACCATGTCGGTGGCAACCGGCAGCTACAGGAAGATAGCGGCGCCGAATTATTACTACATAAAGAAGACCTACCGGTTCTCGCTAGCGTGTCGCAACATGCGGCAGCTTTTGGTTTGCAGACCGAATCATCCCCCTTGCCGAGTCGTGAATTAGTTGGTGGTGAAACCCTGACATTGGGTGAACTTAAGCTGCAGGTGATTCATACCCCTGGACACTCTCCCGGCGGTATCTGCTTGTATGTTGACGATACCCTTTTGGTCGGTGATACCCTGTTTGCCGGTTCCATTGGGCGTACCGATCTGCCCGGCGGGAATCATCAATTGCTGATTGATGGCATAAAAGAAAAATTATTGTCTTTACCGGAGGAGACTAAGGTTTATCCCGGACATGGCCCAATGACGACTATTGGTGAAGAAAAAGCGCATAATCCATTTTTGCGTTAAAACAATCGGTTGAAGGGCAGTGGCTTAATAAGGTTCCCCCTCATCCGGCCTCTGGCCACCTTCTCCCTCAGGGAGAAGGGGTAGGCTTGAGGAATTTTTGTTATTCTTGATGGTAGTGGCAGTCTTGATTATTGCAGTTACTAAGTTGTTGTAGAATGTTTTAGCCGTTTCCAGCATTTGTGGAGTTTAGTTATGTTGCAGGGCAAGAGAATTATCCTAGGGGTCAGTGGTGGCATCGCCGTTTACAAAGCGGTGGAGCTGCTCCGTTTGCTGACCAAAGCCGGGGCCAACGTCGATGTGGTAATGAGCAAAAACGCTTGCGAATTTGTCACCCCGCTGACGTTCCAATCCCTCTCGGGTAACCCGGTGCATACCGATCTGTTTAGCCTCCATCAAGAGCAAGAGATCGACCATATCTCC
Source organism: Desulfuromonadaceae bacterium (assembly GCA_016744555.1). Taxonomy (GTDB): domain Bacteria; phylum Desulfobacterota; class Desulfuromonadia; order Desulfuromonadales; family Geopsychrobacteraceae; genus Desulfuromusa. The sequence continues at coordinate 1,067 of JADGED010000195.1, read as the reverse complement.
TTGGCCGATCGGGCCGATCTGTTTATCTTGGCACCAGCAACGGCCAATCTGGTTGGTAAAATTGTCCAGGGTTTGGCCGACGATCTGTTGACCACCAGTGTTATGGCGACCAAAGCGCCAGTGCTGATTGCTCCGGCGATGAACTGCAACATGTATGAAAACCCCATTTACCAACGCAATCAAAAAGATTTGCAGGCTCTTGGTTACCATGTTTTGGAGCCCACCACCGGTTCATTGGCCTGTGGTTGGGAAGGGGCAGGGAAGTTACCCGCACCCGAAGTTATTTTTGCCGCTGCCCAAGCGGTGTTAACACCAAAGGATTTGCTTGGCTGTAAAGTTATGGTCACCGCCGGGCCTACCCGCGAGGAGATCGATCCAGTTCGCTATATCACCAATTACTCGTCGGGGAAAATGGGTTATGCCATTGCAACTGCAGCGCAACAGCGTGGTGCTGAGGTTACCTTGATTGCCGGGGCGACCAATTTGCCGGTGCCGTTTGGGGTAAACTATGTGCCGGTCAGTTCGGCTGCGCAGATGCGGGCTGCGGTGCTGGAAGGTTACGAAGCAACCGATATCGTTATCAAGGCAGCAGCCGTCGCCGATTACCGTTTGGCGCAACGGGCCGAGCAAAAGCTGAAAAAGAGCGCCGAGCAAATGACCTTGGAGTTGGAGAAAAATCCCGACATTTTGGCCGAATTGGGGCAAACCAAGAACAAGCAGATTTTGGTTGGCTTTGCCGCCGAAACCGAAAATCTCCTCGCCAATGCCGGTGATAAACTCAAGCGGAAAAATCTCGATTTGATCGTTGCCAACGATGTTACCGCCCCCGGTGCCGGTTTTGATGTCGATACCAATATCGTCCGCTTTCTCCATGCCGACGGGCAGGTGGAGGAGCTGGAGCAGATGACCAAGGCGCAAGTGGCAGAGCAGTTGTTGGATCGGGTGAAGGAGCTAAGGTAGTAACTGTAGAACACGAATGAAGCGAATATGGTGGATGCTTCCGTGGTTGCATTCCTGGATCGAAACTACTCCAGCTGTGCATTAAAGATGCTCCCTCTCCCTGAGGG
>JADGED010000194.1:2379-4518 GCA_016744555.1 Desulfuromonadaceae bacterium | reverse complement strand
ACCGTGATGAATGTCCTGCGGTCTGGCCCAGTCATTATAGAATTCACTTTTGTAAAACTCAGACTGATTGCAACTAAAGTGGAGATGACTTGAATAAAATCGACCCGGAGGTTTCTTGCGTATCTCCGGTCGCCAGGGGCACTCGTTTACAAAGTGTTCAACATACTGATTGTGGTAGTTGTCATCGATATTATGTTTGAAGCTAGAAATAACACTATTAGCTTCAGAGTTCATGATGAGTAGACGTGCTGACCGTGAATTAGTGCTAGCTGCAAGTTCGTTGATCACTTCACGCCAATTTGCCGGTTCAGTGACGGTCGAATAAATCTTTTCGATCAGTTGACTACGTTGCTGCGCTAATTTAGCGGAACCTAGTATTTCATTGTCAATACTCATCATCTAGGCATCTCATCACAATAAAGGATTTGTCCGCTGCAGCCTTTAGCTACAGCGGACTTTTGCTCTTTAGTATGTTTTTTTAAAAAGATATAAAAGCTTTATCAGTCAGCAGCAATTTTCATAACGATTTTACCAAAGTGCTGGTCTTGTTCCATCATTTGGTGGGCGCCAACAACTTCATCTAAAGGGAAGACCTTTTCGATAATTGGTACGATGCTGCGGTCAGCAAACTTTGGTAGCGCCCGACGGGTAAACTCAGCGATAATGTCACCTTTTTCAGCAACTGGGCGACTGCGCAGGACAGAACCGATGATTTGCTGTCGTTTAACCATCATTAAGGCAAGATTTAATTCTGCTTTGATGCCACTGATAATGCCGATAATAACCAATTTACCTTTGTAGCCAAGTGAGTTCATATTGGGCTTAAGGTACTTGGCACCAACGTGATCAAGGATAACGTCTACCCCTTTTTTCTTGGTGAATTCTTTAATCTCGCCGGTGAAATCAGGTGTTTGGGTGTAGTCGATAACTAAATCTACTCCCAGTTCCTTAACCCGTTCCATTTTGGTTGGATTGGCGGTAACAATGAGCTTGGCATTAGGAGTAAGAGCCTTTGCCAATTGGATTGCAGCAGTGTTAACTCCGCCACCACCACCGTGGATGATTGCTGTTTGGCCATCTTCGAGGCCACCAATCATGAACACATTAAGAAAAGCGGTAATGTAGCTTTCGTTAACGCAGGCCGCTTCCTCGTAACTCATGCTGTCGGGAATAGGCATCAGGTGGTTGCTGTAGGCAACGGCGTATTCGGCATAGCCACCACCACCAACCAGCGCCATTACCCGATCACCAACTTTCCAGTCCGCCACATCGCTACCGATGGCAGCGATGGTTCCAGCAACTTCAAGGCCAAGAATCTCAGAATCGCCAGCAGGGGCAGGATAATTACCAACCCGCTGAACTAAGTCAGGGCGGTTAATGCTGGTGGCGACCACCTTGATTAAAACTTCATTTGCTTTCGGTTCAGGGGTGTCAATCTCGCCAACCCGCATTACCTCGGGGCCGCCAAATTCGTCTATTAGTACTGCTTTCATGTTTATCTCCTTTGCTTGATTATATTAAGTTTCAAATAGTGGCGGCGATTATAAACGGAAACGGTGTTAGATTCAAACTCGATATGCATGAATTGTTCGAATAGTAAAAAAAAGTAATAAATTCTATTAAATTGTGTATAATTATTGTTTCTGATAGCGTGGTTCGTAAAGGACTGTAGCGCTAGATATATGTTTAATGAATCCCCCTTTTATGTTTTGGTTTGGTTGCTGTGCAAATTGATCTCCAAAGACTATTGAATTACTTGTTGCTGGCTTTGTCTGTTGTCGGTGGAATCACTGCCGGAATGTTGGCAGCGCGAACGATAGATTTATCCCTTGGTAGCGAGACGGCGTTGCCAATTGGGACTACTGCACGGTCAGTGACTGAGAGGCAGCTACAAGTATCTGATTTTCAAATCATTTTACAGCGCAACCTATTTGACTCTTCCGCTGAGCCGATTGGTAGAATCGACCTTTCGTCTAAAGCAATTACCGCAACTACAGTAGATAATAAGGCGAAGCCGATTGGTGACCTAGTGTTGATAGGAACTGTGGTTGCAGGCCAAGAATCGTTGGCGTTGATAAAGGCTGGTGGCAAAACTAAAGTTTATCGGTTGCAAGATAGTTTGGCCCCTCAGATAGTTAT
>JADGED010000194.1:0-2369 GCA_016744555.1 Desulfuromonadaceae bacterium | reverse complement strand
TCGTTGGCGTTGATACAGGCTGGTGGCAAAACTAAAGTTTATCGGTTGCAAGATAGTTTGGCCCCTCAGATAGTTATTAGTGAAATTGGCCGCAAGATGATTGTGCTGATAGATCATGGTTCCCGGCGAGAATTGCTGCTTAAAGAGTCTAAAGGGGCTAGAAAACGGGCGATCAAGTCTAGCGGTAGAACTTCTAGTAAGGCTGGGAGTAAGCGTGGAGTTGTCGCAGTTGATGAAAATAATTGGAAGATTTCTAAAGCGGTTGTAAGTAATGCCCGTGCCAACCTTAATTCTTTATTACAGACCGCTAGAATGGTGCCACAGTTAAATAATGGGCAAACTGTTGGTTTTAAAGTTGTTGAACTCAAAAAAGGTTCATTGTTAGAACAGATCGGTTTGCAGGTTGGTGATTTGGTTGTCAAAATTAATCAGGTTGAACTAAATAGTCCCGAAAAAGCGCTGCAAATTTTCCAACAAGTTCGTGAAGCGAACAATCTTTCACTTGGCCTAGTTCGCAGTGGGCAACCAAAAACTTTTGAATATAGTTTTGAATAGGAGTTGATCGTGATTATTCGATCCAGCATAATTTTTTTACTAGCAGTATGTTTTTATCTTCCCTTTACTGCTTTCCCACTTATGGCTACTGCTGCTGAAAAAATGCCCACTGGACTTGAAGTCACCCTTGATTTTCAAAATGTCGAGCTGGTTGACATGATTGGGACTATTAGTGAGTTGACTGGGAAAAATTTTGTTTATGATGAAACGGTGCGGGGCAAAGTTAGTATTATTTCTCCTAAGCCGGTATCGGTAGCCGATGCTTACCGTCTATTTAGTACTGTGTTACGGGTTAAGGGCTTTACCATCATCCCTTCGGGTAAAGTGAATAAAATTATCTCTATTCGCCAAGCCAAAGAAGAAAATCTACCGCTTAGTGACGGTAAGGGGCTTGGTGAGCAGTTTATTACTCGGATCATAGAATTAAAAAACCTCGATGCAAAAGTTGTTGTTGATAGTATTTTAAGACCGCTGACACCAAAGACTAGTTATGTTGTTGCCCACGTTGCTACTAATACCGTTGTTCTTACCGATAGTGCCGCCAACATTAAACGTTTATCCGAACTGCTAACGACTTTAGACAATTCATGGTCGGGTGAGCGGATGGAAGTAGTGCCGCTGCAATATTCAGAAGCAGAAGAGACTGCGGCATTGGTTATGAAAATTCTTGCCGGTGGTGCCGCCTCAGTTCGTGGATCAAAGTCTGGAACAACAGTAAGTAAGGTTGCAGCAGGTAAAGTTGTCCCTTATGAGCGAACCAACAAGTTAATGTTGATTGGTGATGAAAAATTCATTCAGCAGACCAAAGCATTAATCGCTACCATAGATGAAAAAGCTGATGCTGGACGTGCTGGGGTTCATGTCTACTATTTGGAACATGCCGAAGCAGTCGCTTTGTCAGAAACGTTGAATAACATTATTGCTGGCGCAAAAAAGCAACGAACGGCTAAAACCGACACTACTGCTTCAGATGTATTTGGAGTAGTTGTAATTACTGCTGATAAACCAACCAATGCCTTAATTGTTAATGCTACAGCAGAAGATTACGGCAATATTCAAGATCTGATTAAGAAACTTGATATCAAGCGTAAGCAGGTTTTTGTCGAAGCCTTGATTCTTGAATTGTCAATGGATGCGTTGCTCGACCTCGGTACTTCCTTGCAAGGAGCAGTTGCAACTGGCAGTGATGGTGCAGTATTTGCTACAACCAATTCTCCTAATTCTGATGGTTCTTCACCAACAGATAGTTTACTTAAGGGCGCAGTAGATAGTGTCTTGATCGGAGGGATGTTTAACCCGATTACTACGGAGTTTGGTACTATTCCAGCGTTGTCTGCGTTGATTGGTCTTTCTCAAGTAGATGGTAATGTTAATGTTCTCTCTGCTCCTCGTTTGCTTACCTCTGATAATGAAGAGGCAGAAATTATTGTTGGTTCAAATGTGCCAATTATTACCTCTAAAACAAAAGATAACGATGGTCATCCCGTTAATTCGGTGGAGCGTCAGGACGCTGCTTTGACTTTAAGGATTACCCCGCAGATTACCGAAGGCAATCTGGTGCGCTTGAAGGTTTATCAAGAAATTAGTGGTGTGGCTAAAGCTAACGATAATGTCGGTCCTGTTAACGATGTCGGACCGACTTTGACCAAGCGAGTGTTGCGTAGCACGATAGTTGCTCAAGACGGTAAAACTGTAGTGTTGGGAGGACTGTTCCAGACCAACAAGGAGGAGAGTGTTACAAAGGTACCACTACTGGGTAATATCCCGCTGTTGGGGTATTTATTCAAGCGCCGCCACGAAACTGAGACCAAAAC
>JADGED010000193.1 GCA_016744555.1 Desulfuromonadaceae bacterium | reverse complement strand
ATACTAATCTGCACCATATGATCTCGAGCTATTTCGAGGCGCTGGCCAACAGTACCCTTGAGGCTACGCTGGCTACGCAACTGATTAGCTCCGATTTCTAATGTTTCAAGTAAATCCTGCAATGAAGTGCCTACAGAGTCGACAGTAGTTGTGATTGGGTCGATATCTGATTCGCTACCTACGTTTTGGCTAATGTTCACAATACCAGCACCACCATCAACGAGGGTATAGTTTGCAACGCTAAGGCCCGAGGCAACCACTGAGGCCAACGCAGCACCATTTAAACTAGCGCCAGTATTATTGGTGTAACTGAAATCGCTACCACCAATAGTCAAAGTAAAACTATCACCTGCAGCTACGGTGGTTCCGGAAAGATCTAACGCTTGACTTTCAGCCTGCAATGTCACCCCAGGAACTGTCCTATCTGCAACCAAAGTAGCGGGATCGGTGCTTGTTGGAGCAGCATCGTAGGTAATCGCTCCGATAGGAGCTTCTTCTCCAGCAACCTGGGTCAACACAATTGAATCGCCAGCACCGGTAACGGTCCAACTGCTAGTTCCGTCAGTTACAGTAGTACCATCCATAGCGGTTGCAACTTGAGCCGCTGTTGCAGCACTGCCATCACCGTTAATATCGGCGTTATTAAAAACAAAGGTTCCAGCAGCAGTAGTGAACGTAAGGTCATCACCATCTGTCAGCGACAAACTAGCTAGATCAAGGGTTTGAACTTCTGGCTGAATTGCCGCTGTAGTGGTTGTTGCTGTTGCGTCAGGAGTAGCCACGGTTGTTGAGTCACCACCTGACCTTAAAGCCTCTTCTAAGGTGGTTACTAAGGCAAAAATATCTACGCCATTGCTATCGGTAACGCCATCATTATCAAAATCACCAAGGAGTAAACCGTTGCCGCTTAAGTTAACTTCAACCAATTCATTAGGGGCAATTTCAAACGCAAGTGAGCCATTATCGCCATTATAGTTAACTGGTGCAGCAGTCGCTGGTGGCACTGCTGGGTAAGCGGAATTAAGGGTAAACGGTGCGGTTTTCTCTGCAAACCCGGCAAAGATATACTTTCCATCAATTTGGGCATTTGCATCGGACAGCAAACTAGCACGCAATTGACTTACTTCATTTGCGTAGGTTTCCATATCAGCAGAGCTCATTGCACCATTTATCGATGCAATGGTTATCTCTTTAATCCGCACCATGGTATTTTCCATACTATCCAAATAACCTTCGGCACTATCTAGCTTATTCAATCCCGTATCGATAGTTTCAATATAACGATCCGAGGTTTGAATTTGGGTCCGTGCACTTAACATTGGACTTATTGCCGTTGGATCATCCGAGGTACTATTTATCCGTTTTCCGGTTGCAGCTTGTAACTGTAAATCGGCCAGTTTATCGCTGGTACGATCCAAAAAAGTCTGCAAACTGCGGTATGTAGTCGTCTGGGTAGCTCTCATAATTTACCTACCTTTTAATGGTCAACAAAGTAGCCATCATCTCATCTACGGTGGCAAGAAATTTTGCTGAGGCCTCAAAGCCCTTTTGATACTGCATTAAATTGATCATCTCTTCTTCGAGGGATACACCATCTATGCCGTCACGTAAATTTTGTAGCTGATCTAAGCTGTCGGTGTAGCCTTCTTGCGCTTGCAGATTACGAGCGGTTTCAATGCCAATCGTCGCTGCGATTTTTCCATAAAATGAGACGAAGGTGTCGTTTCCACCAAGGCCACTTAATGTATCTTGCTCTAGTTGCAACAAAGACAGCACATTGGTGTTGTCTCCAGGAGTTAGGTCTACCGACGTAAAACTTGGCAACGAATATGTTCCGCCGACTAGAGAAGAAGAGTCGATGGTTACAACATCATCGTGGTTCGCTGGAGTTACAACCAAGGTATTGTCATTAGGGTTAACTGTTGCAGTGATGCCGGCTATACCATTAAGGGCAGCAGCAACACCAGTTACCGAATTGTTTTCTGCCCCGAGGACACTGTCATCTATAACCACTGTAGTTAGGACACCGTTGATATCTACGACAATATTTCCAGTACCAAATTCTAGTGCGGCTGCGTCGTCGTAACCTTGACTTACTAGTGATCCAGGCGATGAACCTGCGGCTATTTGGCTAGTCGAGGTAATATTCATGGTTAGCGATGCCGAGGCATCAAGTTGATCGACAGGCTGATAAAAGAAATCTTCGCCGGCATTACCGTTTAAGTCGGTACCAGCATTATGGGCAGCATTAACTTCTGTTGCAAAGGTATACGCCAATTGATCTAAGCGATTAACGACATCTGGGATAATTACATCGCGTACTTCATATAACCCACGAAACTCGCCACCCATAGCATTACGACCTAAATCAATATTCGTAGTACCTACTTCAAGCTCAATATTTACATCGGTACCAGAATAAACTCCTACAATATGGTTAGCCATATTACCTTCAACTAACGGCATACCATTTGGTAATTGCACTGACATAGTTCCTGATGAGGTTTCAAAACTTCTCGCACCAATGGTTTCACAGATACTATTGAGGAGTAAATCACGTCGATCGCGGTCTGAGTTTGCATCTTGACCGGACATTTCTATTGCCGAGATACGGCTATTTAGGTCGGCGACTTCATCCAGAGCTAAATTGAGACCATCAATTTTTGATACTAATGTTGTATTTATATTTTTAACTACTTGCTGAGTTTCATTATAGACGCTGGTAAATGAGTTGCCGATCGATTCACCTTGCTGTAAAACTGCTTGGCGCTCTACTTCACCGCTAGGATTGGTCGATAACTGCCGCCAAGAATCAAAAAAATCGTCAAATTGGTCTGACAAGCTGCCATCACCAATACCTAGAACCCGCTCTAGTTCTGAAAGGGGACTACTCATACTATTTTCTAGTCCAACTTCAGCCGACTTATCGGTAATTTGACCAGCAAGAAAAACATCGTGAGAACGACCGACAGAACCAACCTGAACACCAGTGCCGATAAAAAAATCACCAAAGTTCAAGGATGGATATGGGGTCAAATTTGGAGATTGACGTGAGTAGCCTTCGGTATTTACATTAGCGACATTAAGGCCGGTAATCTCAATTGCTTTTTGGTTAGTTTGCAGGGAGGTGCGCCCAGCATTTAGTGCTGCATTTAATCCGCCGCCCATGGTCTAAACCTTTCCCGACAACAATCTTCCCGATTCATTTAAATTTTGGGAATAGCCGTTACCACCATATACCTTCGGTACTGTTGCGTTCCCAAAGAATCCCATCATATCGCGAACCCAATTAAGTCCGGTCCAGAGCAAAAAGGCATTGCGGCGGTTTTCATATTCAATTTGCTTGAGCAAGTCTTCAAGGCCAACTACATCTTCAGCTTGGGGCTGTAATGCCTCCATCACCGCTTCTTTAGCGGCAACAACTTTTTGCAACCCTGCCATATCAAGCGCTTGAGCCATTTTGCGCTCTTGTTGCAGCAATTCAAGCAACGTATCTAATTGGCGCTTAACTTCAGGATTAGCCATATCAAGCCTCATTCGTCATAAATGGAAGGATACTTGCGGCAACTTTTTTGAGATCAGGCTGATAACTGCCGTTATCAATTTGTGCTTTTAGTGCCTGAAGTTTTTCGGCTCTTGCACTTTCCTGACTTGAGCTAGTTGCTTGTGCTTTGGTTGCATTTTGCAATGCACTGGAGAAATCGACGCTATCTGAACGTTTAGCGTTTGCCGATTTTTGCGCACCGGCAGATTTGCTCAGATTGCCTGCATTTCTTATTTGGCTAAAGCCCTTGTTCCCACCAATATTATCGACCATGACTTACTCCTTTTCCCCCGATGCTTGATCTTGTGCTGCAAAAGCGTCAAGTTTTTCCATTATTGCATCATATGTTTGTTGTGATATTTCTGGCAATGCGCCACCAAAAGCCTCTTGTGCTCCTAAAAAGCCCTGGTCGATAGCATCTTTCATCTCTTGTAATTTTGCAGGGTCATTGCCAAAGCCATTAATGGCAAAATCTACAATGCGCTGCGAGGTCTTCTCTACGCCAAAATAACCATCTTCTGAAACCAGCTCTTGTGCTTCTTCTACGGTCATAGTTTCAAAATCTATATTGGTTTCACCGGCTTTAAATTGTAGCTCTAAGCCTTGGTCCTGCAATGTTTTGATTACAAGGTTCCGAAGTAATTCATCTGGAGTTGCGACCTTGAGACCCGGCCCGTAAGTTTTATCCACAGCCTCTTGTTCTCCAATAGAAACTTTATCTTCGACAGCTGGTCTTGTTACTTCCTGCTGGCTAGACTTAATCATTTCATCTTGTTGTGAGGTAGAAATCTGCATGGCGGTACGGGTCGGATCTATTTGTCCAGTCATATTGTCTCCTCCTACGGGAACTCTTTGAATAAGTTATCGACGATAACTCTAATTTTCTTTAGTTTTATTTTATACAGATTTTTTAGGGGGAAAATCTATAAAAGTCGTTTTAACGGAGAGGCGAAGAGAGGGAGAGAAGCTCGAAACCTTTAATTTTGCCACCAAGGCACCAAGA
>JADGED010000192.1 GCA_016744555.1 Desulfuromonadaceae bacterium | reverse complement strand
GGAGCAAGCAGCATCAGGCCATTAGTAACATACCAACCACCGTCATTTACGGTATTGAGGACAGTGACACCGAAGAGTTTTCCTGAACCGAACAACTCGCGAACAAAACCGACAGCTAAAAGTACAGCGCCATAACCGAGGCCATTACCGATACCATCAAGAAGGCTTAATCCAACTGGGTTTTTCATCGCAAATGCTTCAGCGCGACCCATAACGATACAGTTGGTAATGATTAGGCCAACGTAGACCGACAATGCTTTACTCATCTCATAAAGGTAAGCTTTTAGCATTTGGTCAATAATAATAACCAAAGTTGCGATAATGGTCATCTGTACGATGATTCTTATACTGTTAGGGATATGATTTCTAATTGCACTGATCGCTGCATTTGAACAAGCTGTAACCAATGTAACTGCAATTGTCATAGTCAGTGCAGTTGATAGCTTGTTTGTAACCGCCAACGCAGAACAGATACCAAGGATCTGTAAGGCAATGGGGTTATTATTAAATAATGGATCCAGCAGTGCGTCTTTTGCTTTTGCCATGATTAACCTCTCTCTGCTTTAAGTTTGGCTAGGAATGGACCAAATCCATGCTCGCCGAACCAGTATTTGATAATGGCGTGAACTTTATCGCCAGTAACGGTAGCACCAGCAAGGCCATCAATGGTGTTGATAGCATCAGAAGCGCCTGCATTGTATTTGCCTTTTTTAACAACTTTAAGTGCTAGTTTGCCGGAAGCATTAAAGATTTGTTTTTCAGGCCATTGTTTTTTCCAGTTAGGATTGTCAATTTCTGCACCCAAACCTGGAGTCTCAGCATGTTGGTAGAAGGTTAACCCTTTAACGGTTGTAGTGTCTGCAGCAATGGAGATATAAGCGTACATTGGGCCCCACATACCAGCACCGCGGACAGGCAGGATGGTTGTGCCGCTTTTATCAACGTAGATTGCTGCATACTTAGCGCGTGTGCCAATGGCTGCAGCGTCTAATTCAGCAGGAACTTTAACTGATAGCTCAGCGTTCTCTACCGCTTCACGTTGGTTGTAGGTAGCCGCATCAACTGCTGTAGTGTATTCACCGGTAGCGAGATCGACTAGCTTCAATTCCATATTGGCAGTGAAGAGTTCGTCAATGTTACCACCATCATCAATTTGCTGCTGATAACCACCAGCGGCAAGGACGGTTTTACGGATTTCAAGTTGCTTGTTATATGCTTCTTTATCGATCCGTACGATTGCTGCTAGACAAACGAGTACCGAACAGACAACACAGAGCAAGAAAGCAACCAGAAATGTTTTAAATATAGAATCATTTGACATGGCGCAACTTCCTTTTCTTGATGTGTGCGTTCACGACCAGACGATCGACCAATGGAGCCATAACGCTACCAAACAGTAGGATGATTCCAACGCTCTCTGGCATCATTGGGTTAAATACACGAACGGTAACAATTAGTAGACCAATAATTATTCCGCAAATCCACTGTCCTTTGCCCGTCATTGCAGCAGCAGAGTGGTCAGTTGCTAGGAAGATGGTACCAAAGGCTAAACCACCAAGAACTAAGTGCCAAGCAGGGCTCATTGCATCTGGGTTAAACATGCATAGAACTGCTGAAAGGCCGACAACACCGATAAGAATTGAAACTATGATGCGCCAAGAGGCGATCCCGGTTATCAATAAAATTGCTGCGCCGAATAAGCACGCTAATGCAGAGGTCTCACCCATGGTTCCAGGGATGGTGCCTAAGAAAGCTGCTTGCCAAGTGATGTTTTGTGCTGCTAGTGAGCCAACCCCATCAGTAAGAGCCATTGCTAGTGGAGTAGCACCAGAGAAGCCATCTACAGCTGTCCAGACTGAGTCACCAGAAATAGAGCCGGGGTAGGCAAGAGACATGAAGACCCAAGCAACCAGCGCTGGGTTCAAGAAGTTCATGCCAACGCCACCAAAAATTTCGCGGCCAATAACAACACCAAAAGAAGCAGCAATTGCTACTTGCCACAGTGGTGCAGTTGCTGGCATCAGCAAAACAATCAGTACTGAAGTTACCAAAAAGCCAGATCCCATTGCCTTATTGCGCATGGAGGCAAATAGTGTCATCCAGAATGCTTGAGTTACCATAGTAACAATAAGCATTGGCAAGAACATCATCAGCCCTTTAGTCATGTTGCTGCAGATGGATGTGCTGTCGCTTAGGCTTGGCAAGACTTCAATTTGTCCGGCTGCCAACATCTGTCCAAGGGTTAGGTTTGCTTGAAAGCCACTATTCCAGATAGCCATCAGCACACATGGTAATAAAGCCAACAAAGTAATGCTCATTACCCGCTTGTGATTGATGCTGTCACGTACGTGGGTAGAGCCGGTCGTTACGTCGGCAGGGGAGTAAAGTGAAGCATTTATTGCTTCAGATAACGGTTCAAATAATTTCACAGCTGTTATCCCTCTTTCTCAATGGTGGTAAGTGCTTCACGTAACATGACACCGTAATCGTTTTTACCAGCACAAACAAAGTTACATAAAGCTAGATCTTCCTCAGCCAATTCGAGGCAGCCAAGATCTTGAGCTTGATCGGTATCTCCAGCAGCTAGGCTACGTAACAAAAAGTTAGGTAGAACATCTAGTGGCATGACTTTTTCAAAAGAGCCAATAGCTAGGACGTTTTCTTTACTACCGTACTGGCTGGTATTCATCGGTGCTGATGCACCACCAGTGAAAGCAGATAAAAAGGCTCGTTTAACTGAAAAGCGGTCACCGCCAGCAGTCATCGAAGCGATGAACTCACGCTCACGTTTTTCTGCTAGCACTGAAACTTGCTGATGATAACGGCCAAGGAAAGCCATTGGTCCAGCAGCAGTGGTTCCATCCAGAACTGATCCAGAAACAACCCGTTGTTCGCCACCGTTTAGCTCGCCTTCGAGGAGCTCCTCGAGAGAAGCACCGATTCTTGTGCGCAACAAGCGTGGGTTTTTAACCCCAGGGCCACCAAGAGCAATTACTCTATCCACTGGAAGTTGACCAGTGGCAAAGAATTTACCAAAGCCAATTACGTCCTGATAGTTGATCGACCAGACAAATTTGCCTTCAGCGCCAACTGGGTCAAGGAAGTGGATGTGAGTTCCGGCAAGACCAGCTGGATGTGGCCCAGCAAATTCTTCTTTGCTGGTTCCGGCAACACTTGGTAGTGCAACACCTTGTTGCTGGCAGACAAATACTTTACCTTCGGTCAAGCGAGTCAGAATTTTGAGTCCATCGCTAAAGGCTTTTTCGTCCTCTTTGATGATCAATTCTGCTTGTGCTGCCAAGGGATTGGTATCCATTGCGGTAACAAAGATTGATGAAGGAGTGCTGTCGATGGCTGGAACCTTACTGAAGGGGCGAGTTTTTAATGCCGTCCAGAGTCCTGATTTCACCAAGTTGCTAACGACCTTATCGCGAGCAGCACTGTCAAGTTCTGCGGCTGAAATAGTATCAAACTTCTCAGCATCAGTTCCATTTAGCTTGATGACGACCGATTGCAATACCCGCCGCTTACCACGGTTAATTGCGACAACTTCACCACAACCAGGGGCGGTAAATGTTACTCCCTCAGTTTTCTTGTCGGTGAATAGCGGTTGTCCAAGCTTGACCTGATCACCAACTTTTACACACATGCCAGGACGCATTCCGACATAGTCGGGACCTAGTATGGCAACGGTTTTAACCGCTGCACCGTCGGTGATTGTTTGTTTGGGACTGCCGGTAATCGGCAAATCCAAGCCCTTGCTTATTTTGATCATGTTAGTGCACCTTCTAAAAAGGGTTGTAGAACAATCTACGTGCTTATTTTTGTTACGCCCGACAGGGGGAGTAACAGACCTGTACTAAAACTTTAAAAGATTAAACTCACATTAATTTTGCGGGTATAATGAGAGTGGAGCTTGGGCAGCTGTAACAAGCCTTTACGCCACAATGTGAAAGATTTACCTGCTGCTAATAATGTGCTATTTATTGAAAAAAATCGTACACAGTATACACGGGCGTCGGGGAAAAACAATAAAAAATGTGTTAACCGGTATTTTCTTTTTACGGTTCTTTACCGTTAAAGAGAGTTCGCCAGTTTAAGGGCGTTAACATAGGCAATAGCAATGGGGCCAAATTTTAAATACTGACCATTTTGGAGATAAATATGGAGCAGGTGAAATGTGCAGCAATTCAATTCAACATTGTCATTGGTGATATTGCGACTAATCTTAACACCGCAACAATAGCTCTTCGGAAAGTGGCTAGGCAGGGAGTTAAATTAGCTGTTTTTCCAGAAATGTGGAGTTGTGGTTATGACTATCGTAATCTTACAGAATTAGCACAGGATACCCCCGAGGTTTTGCAGCAAATTCAATCTTTATGTGCCGAGCTAGATATCGTGACCGTTGGTAGTTTGCCTGAATTAGATGGGGACACGATTTATAATACGGCTTATGTTATTGATAAGGGCGAAATTGTAGGGAAGTACCGCAAACTGCACTTGTTTTCAACTATGCGTGAAGATCAATTTCTTGGTAGCGGTGAAGAGAGTGTTGTTGTAGATACTTCCG
>JADGED010000191.1 GCA_016744555.1 Desulfuromonadaceae bacterium | reverse complement strand
AGCTTGAACATTGCTTCAGAGCACAACATTCATCGATGTTAAACATTGTGACCTTGTCCTCTTGATCACCATAAATCAAAGGAACTTTGTCAATAGACCCTACTTGTCGGATAAAATCCTCAACTTCTTCCCGCAACACTTGCGCCATTGGCAAAATAACCATTTTTGCATCACAGTTTTCCAGCAAATATTTAGCTGCGGTAGTTTTGCCTGAAGCAGCTTTCCCAGCGAATCCGATAATCATATTTCCATTCCTTACAAAAGTTTATCGATGCTTAGTTAGTTTTTTGCTTAACGAATACAAGATTTCCAACACAGAAATAGACAGAATACTTAGGACACAAAGAAAATCAATTTTTTCCACACTTAAAAGGAGAACTTAGCCTTTCTCTGCGCTCTCTCCTTCTCTTGCGGCTCTCCGTTAAAACCATTTCTATTGAGGCTGAATTCTACTGTAATCATAAACAAAAATGGAGCTTTTATTTCGCCACAACTTTTTAATTGCCTTTGCTGTAACAATATTGACACACCACTTCATTTGGGGTAGATATGCAAAGCTAATTGCCGCCCTAGCTCAGTTGGTAGAGCAGTTCACTCGTAATGATCAGGTCAACGGTTCAATTCCGTTGGGTGGCTCCATCTCTTAAAGCAGGCATTTGGTAATAAGCGCCGGATGCCTGCTTTTTACTTCAAATAAAATCCACACGAGTCATAAGAATATTTTGGTTATTTTACCCGACTTACTTGTTTTGTTCCTGCCCATTCAATAGAATCAATTGAAATAGTTTAGTTATAAACAAGGAACATTTATGGCAATCGATCCAAACACCACAAATAAAGAAAAAAAAATCCTCCGCAAACGGCGAACCTGGATATTACTAGGTCTTATTGCATTACTTTTATTATTTGTCCCGCAACTAGAAAACCGTCTAATTGAACTAACATCACAACTACCGATCAGCAACAGCATGATTGCTCTTGCCATTGTTAACCTAAACATAATTCTAGTTCTATCATTTTTATTCCTTATTTTTCGTAATATATTTAAACTTTTTCTAGAACGACGCCGTGGTGTTCCTGGGGCACAATTACGCAGTAAGCTTGTTGCGGTACTGATTGGATTGTCATTAATCCCTACAATGTTACTATTTATAGTATCTGCCATTTTTATTAGTGGCGGTATAAACCATTGGTTTAACAAGCAGGTTGATAAAGCTTTAGACGGATCACTTGAAGTCGCACAAACATATTACCGCAATTCAGAAGCAAATGCCTTATATTACGCTGACCAGTTAAGTAATCGCATCAAAGCTGGAAAGCTTTTAAATGAAGACAATTTACCGCTACTTAAGCTGTTGATACAAGAAAAGCAAGAAGAATACAACCTTGGGATAGTCGAGGTTTTCTCCTCTACTCACGAAGAATTAGTTCGGGTTGCAAATCCGAAACTCCCTATTATTGAAATAACAACTGCTGACTCTGATCCCGTTCAAGAGGGTCTGCAAGGAATTCGTTTTTCGCAAATCTCTCCAGTGGGAAAAGCCGACCTTATACGCGGAATTGTTCCAATCCAATCGAACTGGAACCCAAAAGATATTGTTGGAGTTGTCGTCGTCAACTACTACGTTCCCTACTCTTTAATCAACAAAATGGGAGAGATTGCAGCGTCAATTGATCAATACAAACTAACTCGATCACTAAAAGGGCAAATACAGCTCCACTATGTAATCCTCCTACTATTAATTGCTTTAGTAATTATATTTTTAGCAACCTGGTTTGGAATCCATTTTGCTCGAGGAATAACTGTACCGATTCAAGAATTGGCTATCGCTACCTCTAAAATTGCCTCTGGAGATCTCGATATACACTTAAAAACGCGCAGTACCGATGAAATAGGCATGCTGGTAAATGCTTTTAATAAAATGACAAATGATTTACGTCAAGGGCGACTTGAAGTCATTGCCGCAAACGAAGAGTTGCAAGGTTCCAACCTAGAGCTTGATCGACGCCGTGATTATATGGAAATTGTTTTGGCAAATGTCACCGCTGGAGTCATTTCGATAGACCGCTCTGGCAACCTAACCACTATAAATAAGTCTGCCGAAAAACTACTCCGTTTTGATGCCAACAAAATGCTCGGCAAAGACTTCCGCGAAGTTATTCCCCCCAACTACATGCCTACTATTATGGAATTGTTCAAGGAACTTTTTCATTCTGACAAGGGTACGGTAAGGCAACAAACCAGCTTTCAGATTGGCAGCGAAACATACACTCTGCTCCTTAATTTAAGTACCCTTAGAGATAAAGAGAACAACTTTATGGGTACAGTAGTAGTCTTCGACGATTTGACCCAGCTTTTCAAAGCTCAAAGAATGGCCGCATGGCGTGAGGTGGCAAGACGTATAGCTCATGAGATAAAGAACCCTCTAACACCGATTCAACTGTCAGCACAGAGACTTCGGCGTCGCTATCTAAGTCGTTTTTCTGC
This sequence comes from Desulfuromonadaceae bacterium, assembly GCA_016744555.1. GTDB lineage: Bacteria > Desulfobacterota > Desulfuromonadia > Desulfuromonadales > Geopsychrobacteraceae > Desulfuromusa. The sequence goes on along the minus strand of JADGED010000191.1, from coordinate 2,120 downwards.
CGACGATCAAGTATTTGATGATTGTACACGCATGATAAGTAACCAAGTTGATGAATTAAAAAATTTGGTCAATGAGTTTTCCAATTTTGCACGTATGCCAGCAACTAAACCAACTGACAACAATTTGAATAATGTTATAAATGAAACGCTTACCCTATATCGAGAAGCACATAAAAACATTGCATTCAAAGAGAATTTGAATGATTTACTTCCAATAATAAAATTTGACCGCGAGCAAATTAAGCGTGTAATTATCAATTTAATAGAAAATGGAATTGCAGCAATTGCCGAAGAGGGATCTATTACAATCAGCACAAACTACAACAAAGAATTGCAAATTATTACGCTATCCATCGCAGATACTGGCTGTGGTATTCCTGCAGACAACAAAACCAGACTATTTGAACCTTATTTTTCCACTAAAAAAACCGGTACCGGATTGGGATTAGCAATTGTCGCAACTATAATTTCTGACCACAACGGCTACATAAGAGTCCGAGACAATAACCCGAAAGGTTCTATTTTTATTATTGAACTTCCGTCAACGACTACTTCGTTTTAACTTAGCACCATAAATTTAATAAATATAAGGACGACACGGATGAAAAATATTCTCATTGTGGATGATGAAGAAAGTATTCGCCATAGCCTTGAAGGAATCTTAGAGGACGAAGGGTTTCGTACCTCGTTTGCAACCACGGGAGAAGAATGCCTTGAAATGGTTGCAGTTGAAGACCCAGATTTAATATTACTAGATATTTGGATGCCTGGTATTGATGGATTAGAAACACTCAAAAAAATCAAAAAAAAACGTCCCCATCAACTAGTAGTCATGATGAGTGGGCATGGAACAATAGAGACCGCTGTAAACGCAACACGATTGGGAGCATTCGATTTTATCGAAAAACCCCTATCACTTGAAAAGATTCTTTTATCTATCCACAATGCGTTAAAAATTGGCCAATTAGTAGCGGAGAACACTGCTTTAAAAGAAAAAATTGGTCGCGACTACAAAATGATCGGCAATAGCCTTGCGATTGAACAACTTAAACAACAAATTAAAATGGCAGCACCAAGTGCCGGATGGGTCCTTATTACCGGAGAAAATGGCACGGGAAAAGAGCTAGTTGCGAGAGCAATTCATCTACAATCAACTCGAGCAGATAAACCTTTTACAGAGGTTAACTGTGCTGCGATTCCAGAAGAGTTAATTGAATCAGAACTGTTTGGCCACGAAAAAGGGGCTTTTACTGGAGCGACATCAGCCCGAAAAGGTAAATTTGACCAGGCAAGTGGAGGGACCTTATTCCTTGATGAAATTGGCGATATGAGTTTAAAAACTCAGGCCAAAATTTTACGTATTTTACAAGAGCAAAACTTTGAACGGGTCGGAGGCAGTAGAACCATAGGGGTGGATGTACGTGTAATCGCAGCAACTAACAAAGATCTTTTAGAAGAAATAAAAGCTGGAAATTTCCGTGAAGACCTCTATTTCCGCCTTAATGTGTTGCCATTTGTTGTCCCACCATTACGCAATCGGAAAGAGGATATTCAACTATTATGCGACCATTTTTTACAATTTTTTTGTGGAAAAGAGAGTCGTGAAATAAAAACCATCTCAGCAGTAGCATTAAACCTTTTGCAAAGTTATAACTGGCCCGGAAATGTCAGAGAATTAAAAAACCTGATCGAGCGTCTAGTAATAATGACTCCCAAAAAAAACATAGAGAGTTCAGATCTCCCCCATGGAATAAACCCAAACGTTGGCGATAGAACCACTCATGACTTCAACCCTGGAAATTTACCGAACTCTTATCGCGAAGCAAAAGAAGTCTTTGAAAAAGAATTCATAACCTACAAATTACGTGATAACGATTGGAATGTATCTAAAACAGCCGATACAATTGGGCTAGAACGCTCAAACTTACACAGAAAAATAAAAGCATACCAAATCGAAGCAGATTAATTATAATGTTAACCCATTGAAATTTTGCATAATTTCCAAACATTATACTGCTTCCAATTTACTTTAGTTCACTAAACAATTAATAAACAAAAAAAGCCCCCGGCTGTTACCAGCAGGGGGCTTTTCAAATAATTTCGGCGGCGACCTACTTTCC
>JADGED010000190.1 GCA_016744555.1 Desulfuromonadaceae bacterium | reverse complement strand
CTTTGGATAAATGCAAAAAGAATTTCAAAATAATCGTACCGTTTTCTGAAATATGGCTTTCAAAATTATTTATATGCTGCATACGTTTATGATAAAAAGCATCATCATCAAATGGGGATAGCAGATCCCCTTCTCTAACCTCTATACGGTTTTGTAACTGTTGATACACAACATTTCTTTTTGCCAATTTAACCGCCTCAGCTGAAAGGTCAGAAGCATAACCACGGACTTTAGAAAACTTAGTTGCAATTGATACTATTAAATTACCGGCTCCAGTACATACATCTAGCAAAACAACTTCATCTTGAGATTTAGCGATGTTAGTCAACAGAGCAAGAGCTTGACGACCTAATATTTCGGTTTCTTTTCTTGGAATTAATGCTTCAGGACTAGCTAATAATTCTACCCCTAAAAACTGCTGGAATCCAGTTATGTGGGCAAGTGGAACACCGCTTAATCTGCTGTCAACGAGTTCAATTAGTTGTTTTTCTTGATCAATACTAAGCTTAGGTAAATCACAGTTAACCGCTAACTCAACCGATTTTGGCGATCCTGATGCCATCAACCATAAAGCTTTCAATGTCGCATCAACAGTCTCTTCTGGTTTATCACTAAGAATAGACAAGTTTTGTGAAAGTCGAAGTAACTGTTCATCCCACAGTTTTTGTTGCATCATTTCCCAACCTCAGCTTGCTCAAGAAGTAATTTACGATCTATTTTACCATTAGGAGTCTTCGGCATTTCATCTAAAAAAATAATTGTTTGTGGAACCATGAAATTTTCTAAATTTGCCAGACATATTTTTTTAACAAGCCTATCATTAGTTTCAGTATTAGTTTCCATAACAAGGTAAGCGACTATCGCCTGCCCCAGCATCTCGTCTTTAACGCCAACAACAACAGCTTCCCTGACCCCAGGTACGGTTCGATGCAAAACATTTTCAACTTCTGTGGGGCTAACCTTTTCACCCCGGGTTTTGATTATATCGTCACTTCTACCTACAAAGTATAGATCACCATCTTCGTCCATCTTAAACCAATCATGAGTACAAAGAACCTGCTCACCTGGATAGCGCCCAGGCTTTAACATTTTATTTGATAACTCTGGTAATTTCCAATAACCTACCATTACATGTGGTCCACGCACGTGAAGAATTCCTACCTCACCTGCTGCTACCGGATTACCATCTGGATCAAGTAAAAAGGTATCAGTCCCAGGAATTGCTTTTCCAACAGATTGCGGTTTTTTATTTATCAATTCTGGCTCTAAGTAACAAACTCTTTTGCATTCACTTAGTCCGTACATTTTATAAATGAGAGCATTTGGAAAAATTTCTTGCAAACTAGGGATTGAAGCAGCGGGCAATGCTGCTGCTGTATTGGTTATTCTGGTTATGGTTGGAAAACTCATTTTCTTTTTGTTATGAGTTGCGATCATCATGGCAAAAACTGTTGGTACCCCTGGAAATACAGTTACTTTTTGCTCTTCTATCCGCTGATAAATTTTTGCCGGAAAAGTAAAAGAGCGCTCAACTATCAAAGTAGCGCCCAACTTCATTGCCATTAATAATTGATATAATCCATAATCAAAAGCAAAAGGTATCACTACCAGGATTCTGTCGCTCTGAGCTAAACGAATATATTCGATCAAACTCCAAGCTGTAAAAACCATAGCCTGATGAGTATGCATGATTGCCTTAGGTTCACCAGTACTGCCAGAAGTGTAAATAAATGCCGCTAAATCGACAGGATTTAACGACTGTGGCACTGCCATAGGTATAGACTCATCAATAACATCCATGAAGTCTACAAGTGATATTTTTGGAATTAGCTTCTTTGCAGAATTACCACCAGAAGCAATGATTGTTTGTAAATGTGTTGTTTCATCAGTAATAGCAAAATATTTTTTTTCTAGATGACTATCCGTCATCAATATTTTTGCTTCGCTATCTTGAAGATAATACAGCAACTTATCCGCTTTAGTTTGCGGATTTATAATAAAAAACACACCTCCAGCTAACAACGTTCCATAGACAGAGACAATACAAGGCCAAGTATTGTCCATATAGACAGCAACCTTATCCCCCTTATTAAGACCATGAGACCGAAGAGAGGAAGCTAATCGTAAAGACGCTTCTTTTAACTGTAAGTACGAGAAAGGTTCACCCTCAACTACCAAAGCAGTTTTATCTGGGTGGCGTTGTGCTGCTGCCAGCATGCCTTCTCCAAGTAACCGTTGTGGTCTAAATATAGGGTTCATTTAACTCATACCTCCTTCAAAAAAATTAACCGGCTTTACTACTAATAAAAGCGCTTACATTATTAATAGAATCGAGATTCTCAGGGATTAACTCTTCATCTTCGACTGTGATAGAGAATTCTTCGCTAATAAAATCAATTAGCTCAAGAATCCCAGTTGAATCGATGATCCCTTCATCAAGAAAAGAGGTGCTTTCCTCTAACCCTTCGTCATCGCCGAATAAGTAATTTTCTATAATGAAAGTTTTTATTCTAGTTTTAATATCTGACATTTAAAATCCTCCTACATAAAAGTAATTATAATAGCTCCGGTACATCCCCTAATAATTGTGGAGATAAATGAAGGTATTTAGTGGTTTTTCGCTTATTGTCTATATCATTATAAACTTTTTGAACTTGATCGGCCATTAGATCAACAGAAGGTGCAACTTCTTCAACTGAATAACCGTTATTCTTCCCATATAAACACAGATCCATGCGATCGTATGGCAAAGAGAAATAAAACTCATCTTGCCCCTGTGGTAGCGAATACGTATCGGTAGTAGGTGGTCGTTTTCGAATTTTTTCTGGAACACCTAAATATTCTGCTAATTGATAAACCTGTGTCTTGTAAAGATGAGCAATGGGTTTTACATCAGCGGCTCCATCACCAAGTTTCACAAAAAAACCTTGATCATATTCCAACCTGTTTGGAGTCCCTGCTACAGCATAGTTAAAGCGATCTGCATAGTAATATTCGAGCATCTTTCTGGTTCTCTGTTTAAAGTTAGTTGCAGCAAGTATCTCAAGGTATGCTTTCAATGGCAGGCGAACTTTCGTGATATCACCATTAGGTGATTGTGCAACAATAGAAAAAAGTGAAAACTCAGAATTTTCTATAACGTTTGGAGTGACAATTTTAGATTTCCAACCGGATCCATATTCTGGGATAACGCTCTTTACCGTAGCGTCATAACGTTGATAAAACCCAACTGCTTCGAGAATACCAGATATATTTTCATGTGCAGAATCTATCCCAAAATGATCAGAGATTACCGTACTCAAGGATAAGGTTTCATCAGCTGAATGACGCTCTGGCATGTGTAAACCGTAAATTTTATTTGCACCAAGTGCTTTAACAACTAATGCACAAGTGACACTGCTATCAATACCGCCAGACAAACCCAAAACTATACCGCGACGCTTTATGTCAGACTTCATCATCCTGCGCAGACTTTTTGAAATTCTATCTACTTCTTGTTCAGGATTTATTGTTAAAACATCTTTTGTGAATTTTGGTTTAGACATTTAACCCTCCATTATTTCACTAGCAATCCAAAAAGCATGACAGGATCAACAGGATAAAGGTCTGATTATGATTTAGTTTCACTAATAAATCATAAAAAAGTAATACTTATCAAGCTTTTATCAGATTTTACCCCTGCCAAGGTTAGTTTTTCCTACAATCAATATACTTATCAGGGATAATTGCTTCTATTTTATAAGGATCAAAATCCACAATAAATTGTTTATGCAGTAACTGCGTAGATAATATTCCAACCATCGCCATATTCTGGGTTTCATTTGCGATGGATTTAGAATCACTACTAAATTTTTTACTTAAAAAAGATACTTTTTTTGCATCAAAATAACCTGCAGAGTTAATATTCTGTTCCGACAATAACTCCTTTACATAAGATCCAGAGTCGTCAGCTAAAAACGACCCCTTAATTGGGGCACGGTAAGGTTGTTTCGGGCGGTTACGAATGCAATCCGGAACAATTCCTTTAAATGCTTCCTTTAAAATATATTTTTCATTCAGACCTTTAATTTTCCAATGTGGTGGTAGCTTTGCAGCAAAATCAATAAGTCTGTGATCTAAAAAAGGTAATCGCAATTCAATTGAGTTGCCCATCCCAACCCTATCTCCTTGAGATGAAAGCAAGTAGTTAGAAAGAAAAATATCCATTTCTAAAAATTGAGTTTTAGCAAAGTTAGTTCTAGATGCAAAAGAGTCTGGTAAGCGTTTAATCAAGTCAGAATAAGGGTCATATTTTGCTAAATCAGCCTTCAACACTGAAGAGAAAAAATTTACATTTTTACCTGTATTGCGCCAGCGTACTTGATGTGAAAAAAAAGGATCTTCCATATCACCAGCTTTAACGGAAAAAAACTGCTGCAAAAAAATCTTCCCCCGAGAAGAATTTTTAAATATATATGGATACAAGCGCTCAACTAATAATGGGCGCCATTTTGAATTTGGTTGTCGTCCCCAAAATTGCCGCAATTTAGATTCTTTAAAAATATTATAACCGCCAAAAACTTCATCAGCCCCTTCACCAGTTAGGACAACTTTAAACTGACTATCTCTTACCAATTTCGATA